>CABYBQ010000010.1 GCA_902517275.1 uncultured SAR116 cluster alpha proteobacterium | reverse complement strand
TAGCCTCTTCAGACAATTTATGCAAACCTCTGTGAACATTTGAGTAATTAAATGAATAATTTTTATTTATAGCTTCTAAAACTTTTCTAGGTTTTTGCATTGATGCAGCAGAATCAAGGTATACAAGTGGTTTATTCCAAACTTGTCTATTTAAAGCTGGAAATTGGCCTCTAATGTGTTGTAAGTCATAATGTTTCATTTTATAATGTTTCTTTTGTTATAATTGAGGACAAGGCTAATTCAGCTTCTTTAAACACAAAATCATGTAATGAATTATCAACAGATTGATTGATCATATCTTCTAAAAAGGCTTTAATAAGTATTTCCCGAGCCTTATCCATATGAACACCTCTACTATTAAGATAAAATAGTTGATCATCATCTAATTCGCCAACTGTGGCACCATGCGCACAGATCACATCATCAGCATAAATTTCTAGTTCAGGTTTAGCATTAGCACTTGCAGTATCAGATAGTAAAATAGCTCTACTCATTTGTTGGCCATCAGTTCTTTGAGCATCTTTTGCAACTCTGACCTTACCTTGGAAAACACCTGTTGATTTTCCACCAAGGACACCTCTTACAATTTGTTTAGAAGTACAATCTGGTACATCGTGATAAATTGCTGTAGTTAAGTCGTGATGCTGTTTGTTACAAGATATATAGATACCGTTAAGGTTTAATTTTGCATTGCAACCATTTAAATAAGCATGCGTTTCTGAACGAGTAAAAATTCCACCTTTTATCAAGGAAAACGAATTTAAATAAGATTCTTTAGACAAATAAACACAATTAGCAGATAAATTATATGTTTTTTCATTATCATTAAATATTTTTATAGAATTTAAAGAAGCTTTATTTCTTAATTCAATAAGCTGCAATGGCATTGCCAATGAAGTTAGATGATTAAATCGTTCTATTAAATATAAACTACTATTCTCTTCCAATTCTAAATATAAGACTGGATGAACTGATTTGCTGTCTTCACCACCTTCATATATGATTTCGAGAAAATCTTTTACTTTTATGTCTTTTGATACTGTTAATTTCATTATTGACGGAGTGCAAGATAATGAAACATTTGTAGAGGGATGATCACTTAAATTACTCTTTTTTATTTTTTGCAAATACTTTAGACTTTCACTATCACTAAGAACTGACAAATTAACACCTGAAGGCAATTTAGAGGATAAATCTTCTCGATAAGCCCCATCAACAAATTGAATAATTGTTGATCCAATAAGGTTTAATGTATTATAATTATTCTTTTTTAAATTAGGATTTATAGGTTTGATTTTTTTTCTAGATAAAGACCCTAATCTACTTAATCTCCATGTTTCTTCTCGAGGACTAGGCCAACTTTTAAAATCATTACATGCTATTCTTCTAAAGTTCGTGTCTTCAAACTGATTAGTATAATTTTTAATAGAATTGATGTAATAGTTTTTAATACTATGCTGCATTAATTAAACCTGAGTAACCATTTTTTTCAACTTCTAGAGCTAATTCTGGTCCAGCTGACTTGATAATTACACCGTCAGACAAAATATGAACAAAATCGGGAACAATATAATCTAATAACCTTTGATAGTGGGTAATAACAACAATAGCATTTTCACTATTTCTCTGTGCATTAACACCATCAGAAACTATTTTGAGAGCGTCAACATCTAGACCTGAGTCGGTTTCATCCAAAATAGAAACTGTTGGTTTTAACATTGCCATTTGTAAAATCTCAAACCTTTTTTTTTCTCCTCCAGAAAATCCAACATTTACAGCTCTTTTTAACATTTCGTCTTTGACATACATTTTTGAAGCTTCTTTCCTTGCTTCCTTAACAAAAGCTAAATGATCGAGTTCCTCTTCGCCTAAAAACTTCCTTCTTGAGTTAACCGCTTCTCTTAAAAAACTCATACCGCCAACACCAGGCAACTCAACAGGATATTGAAAAGCCAGAAATAAACCAGATCTTGCTCTTTCATCTGCTTCCATTTCTGATAAAGAAATTCCATCTAATAAAATTTCCCCTTTTTCTAACTCATATCCATCTCGTCCTGCTAACATATAAGATAAAGTACTTTTACCTGAACCGTTAGGTCCCATGATTGCGTGAACTTCTCCTTTATTAACTGATAAAGAAACCCCATTCAAAATATTTTTATCATCAAGTTTTAGATGAGCATTTTTGATTTCAAGTAATGACATATCAATTCCATTTAAAATAGTTTATTAGTTCGGTTAACCTACAGAACCCTCTAAACTTATTCCGATTAGTTTTTGGGCTTCTACTGCAAACTCCATTGGCAACTCTTTCATTACTTCTTTACAAAAACCATTCACAATTAGTGATGTAGCTTGCTCACTATCTAATCCCCTTTGAAGACAGTAAAAAAGTTGATCTTCCGAAATCTTCGATGTAGTAGCTTCATGTTCAACTCTTGCAGATGGAGTATGTTGATTTATATAAGGAACAGTATGAGCTCCACACTGATCACCAATTAACAAAGAATCGCATTGTGTAAAATTTCTGGAACCCATAGCATTTTTTTGAATTTGAACTTGACCTCTATAAGTATTCTGAGCTTTACCTGCTGAAATTCCTTTTGAAATAATTGTAGATTTAGTATTCTTGCCTATATGGATCATTTTAGTTCCAGTATCAGCCTGTTGAGCGTTATTTGCCACAGCTACAGAATAAAATTCTCCAACTGAATTGTCTCCTTTGAGGACACAAGATGGATATTTCCAGGTTATCGCTGATCCGGTTTCAACTTGTGTCCATGATATTTTTGATCTTTTACCAAGACAATTACCTCTTTTGGTGACAAAATTATAAATTCCGCCTTTACCATCTTTATCACCTGGATACCAATTTTGAACTGTTGAATATTTAATCTCCGCATCATCCATAGCAACTAATTCCACGACAGCAGCGTGCAACTGATTTTCATCTCTTTGCGGGGCAGTACAACCTTCTAAATATGAAACATAAGCATTATCTTCGACTATAATTAAAGTTCTTTCAAATTGACCTGAATTTTGTTCATTTATCCTAAAGTAGGTTGATAATTCCATTGGACATTTTACGCCCTTAGGAACAAATACAAATGATCCGTCTGTAAAAACAGCGGAATTAAGAGCGGCATAATAATTATCACCAATAGGTATAACAGATCCAATATATTTTTTAACAAGATCTGGATAATTTTGAACTGCTTCTGATATTGGACAAAAAATAATACCTTCATTTGCAAGTTTTTCTCTAAAAGTCGTCGCAACTGAAACTGAATCAAAAACGTAGTCAACGGCAACACCTGCTAGAGCTTCCTGCTCTTTTATTGGTATGCCTAGTTTTTCGTAAGTCTTCAATAACTCAGGATCCACCTCGTCAAGACTATTCAATTTAGGTTTAGTCTTAGGTGCTGAATAATAATAAATTTCTTGAAAATCTATTTTTGGAAAATTAACCATGGCCCAATTAGGTTCATCCATAGTTAGCCATTTTTTGTAAGCCTTTAATCTCCAGTCTAACAACCATTTAGGCTCTTTTTTCTTTTTGGATATAAATTTTACAATTTCTTCACTTAAACCTAGTGGTGCTTTTTCGGCTTCAAGTTCTGTTACAAAACCATATTTGTAAGAGCTAGTAACTTCTTTTACTTTATCAATTGTTTCTTGGGTGGCTACCATTTAAATTCCTTTTAATTAATTGTACTAGCTACAACTTCTTTTTTACCCTCAGTTATAAAAGGGTTTCCAAAATTAAGTAGGTCATTTAATGAAATATCGTTAAGTGTTTTTCTGATAACATCATTAACTTTATTCCACTTTCCTCCTAAGAAGCAAATATTACTCGCTTCACAAAGATTTTCTGAATTCTCAACACATGCAGTCAAAGTAATAGGTCCTTCTAATGCTTCTATAATTTCAACCACAGATATTTCCGAAGATTTTCTATTTAAAACGTATCCGCCTAAAGCTCCACGATGGGCACTAATTAGGTCACTTTTGGATACAATAATTTTTAAGATTTTTTGAACTGTGTACAATGTTAAACCAGTTTCTTTTGATAATTCTGAAGCTGACATTGGGTATCCTGATTTACGTGATAACATTCCAAGACAGACAACAGCATAATCAGTCATTTTGTTAAGTTTTATCATTTTAAACATATAGTACATTGATAGTACTAATTAAAGATTAAATTAGAAAAAATTAATTTCTAACCTCATTTCTCAATTGATATTTCCCGTGATCCACACCACTAAAAATTTCTTCCAAATCAGGGTGTTCCAAAGGGCCATTTTCACCATCACTAACCAAATTTTGTTGAGAAACATATGCAGTATAGAACGTTTCAGTATTTTCTGCCATGAGATGGTAGTATGGTTGTTCTCGAGATGGTCGTATTTCAGCGGGTATAGATTGGTACCATTCCTCCGTATTGGAGAATTCAGGATCAACATCAACTATTACCCCTCTAAATGGGTAAATACGATGCTTAACAATATCGCCAATGTTAAATAAAGGGTCTTTATAAACTTTTATTTTTTTTGATAAATTTGGACTAGCATTTAAAGCTTCTTTTTTTTCATCATTATTTTTTTTTATCGACATTTTACACCTTATGGATACTGATATAATAAAGCAGAACTAAACTTTTGATTTAACTTTTAAAACTTGCTTTCCATTATACATGCCAGTCTTAAGGTCGATATGATGCGGTCTGTGTAATTCACCTGTATCTTTACTTTCAACATATGCATCAGGGCTTAAATAATCATGAGATCGTCTCATACCTCTTCTTGATCTTGTTATTTTACTTTTTGGTACTGCCATAATGAACTTTCTGATAAAAAATCATATTAAAATAATAAGTATATGGTGGAGCTGGACGGGATCGAACCGACGACCTCCTGCTTGCAAAGCAGGCGCTCTCCCAATTGAGCTACAGCCCCATACACTTTACTTGTGTTAAATATCCTTTGAACCTCCTATCGTCAAGAATTATTATGTTTTAAAACCAAAATTATTAACATTTTTTAGAAATTAATATATGTATATTATCCTAATAATTTTATTTTAAGGAAAATAATGATATTTGGAGAAATTAAAACAGAATCATCAATGAATGGCATCTTGGCATCGTCATTAATATTACATGAAAACAAGGATATAATTAAGGTTAAAAAAGGTACAATAATAAATAAAAAATTAATTAATTTGTTATTAAAAAATGATATTAAATTAGTAACTTGTGCCAAACTAGATAAAGATGACGTAGAAGAAAATAAAGCAGTTCATGAAATTTCAAAAAATATACTAAATAATGAGCAGTCTAGTTTAACTATCAAAGGTCCAAGACAAGGGAGATGTAATATAATATCAAATATAAACGGATTGTTGGTATTTGATCATGAACAGTTATTTTTAATAAATTCAGTGACAGATGAAATTGGAGTTGCTAGTTTAAAGCCTTATTCATATGTCAAAAAAAACCAAGTAATCGCATCTATAAAAGCCATCCCTTTTGCAATAAATAAAGAAGTATTAAAACAAATAATTAAAGCATCAAATAATTGTTTTAAGGTCTTACCTTTCCTAAAAAAAAATGTTCACTTAATTCAAAGTCGTAATCAAAATACCCTTGAAAAAGTTTTGGAAAAAACTGTAGTTACTACAAAAAAAAGATTGCTTAATTGTGGTATTACTAGCATTTTAGAAAAGAAATGTAATCATGAAATTAAATCATTATCATCGAAAATACATGAGAGTATTGACGAAAACGCAGACTTAATTTTAGTTTTTGGAGCGTCTGCTATATGTGATAAAAATGACGTTGTCCCAAAATCTTTGAAAAAAAATAACGGAAAAATTTTACGGTTAGGAATGCCTGTAGAACCTGGAAATTTGATACTCTTAGGAGAGATTAAAAATGCATACAAAACAATTACTTTCATAGGTATGCCTGGATGCGCTCGTTCTCCAAAAGAAAATGGTGTAGATTGGATATTATGGCGAATCTTTTGTGGATTAGGCATCTCTAATAATAATATTAATTATATGGGAAACGGTGGATTATTATGAAATAAAGCTTTTATCAAGTACCACAATTCAAGATGTTCAAAATCAAGAAAAGCATTGGAACTACTAAAGTTGAGAACTGAAAGTTACAAAATTATAAGATATTTAGAGATCGGAATTGATGAAAATGTAATATAGTCAAATATTAAATTTAAAAAATATCCCACAAGATGATTTGATAAGAAAAAATGAAATCACCTTTAAAAATTTAAATCTAGATAAAATAGAACTAAATAAGAATGAAATTAAGAGACTTATTATTGAAAATTCTATCTTATTACAAAGACCATTAATTACTTAATTCATTGATGGTTTGTTAGTTAAGTCAGTAATTGGGCGACCACCTGAAACAGTAAATACTTTATTTAATTAGAGTTTTGTTATTTTACTCTTAATATTTGGAATGCCAATATGAGATTCATTTTTTAATTTTGATAATTCAATTTGTTTTTGACGTTCTTTAAATTTTTGTTTTTGTTTTTTATTGGAAAAATTATAACAGTGATGACAACTTTCACCCTGCACAAAAAATTTATGTTTTTTATCCTCTTCTTTGATAGGCATTCTGCAGGCAAAACACATATCATAATTACCTAATTTTAAATTGTGTTGAACAGAAACTCTATAATCAAAAACAAAACAACTACCATTCCATTTACTATGTTTCTCAGGGATTTTTTCAAGATATTTTAATATACCTCCTTCTAAATGAAAAACATCTTCAAAGCCCAATGATTTTAAATATGAGGTAGACTTTTCGCATCTAATACCTCCTGTGCAAAACATTGCAATTTTTTTATTTTTAATTTCAGGATCTTTTTTTATTAGGTTTTTAGATACCCACTTTGGAAATTCTCTAAAGTTTTTGATATTTGGGTTTAAAGCGTTCTCAAAAGTCCCAATAGATACTTCATAATCATTTCTTGTATCTATTAACAATAGGTTTTTATCTGAAATTAATTCATTCCATTTTTCAGGTTCAATATATTTCCCTACTATATAATTTGGTGAAACATCTTTTATTCCTAAAGTTACAATTTCTTTTTTAAATTTAATTTTCATCCTAAAGAATGGATTTTTAGGGGCCAAAGAAAATTTAGGCTTCAGATCGGTTAAATTTTCAATCTTCCAAATACTTTCTAAAGCTTCTGATATTTCATTTTTTTTGCCAGAAATAGTCCCATTTATCCCTTCATTAGCTAACAGAATAGTACCTTTAATCTCTGTCCTAGATAGAATTGAATCCAATAAGGTTTGTAAATCAAACAGATTGCTTACATCAAAAAATTTATAAAATGCAACTACAATATAAATATCATAATTTCTAATTGTATTTTCATTAGACTTTAAAAAATCTTGATAATCTAATTTAGGACACATAATATTTCATTTATTCCAAAGATTTAAAAAAAAATAACACAAATTAAATAAATTAGAATATACGTTAAAATATTATATTATTGAATACTAAAGTTTTTAGAATGGAGTTTTACAATGTCTGAAATTGTTTTGGAGCAAATAACATTAGAAAAAGCAAATCTAATTATCAAAAATGCAATCAGTAAAGCAAGAGAAATAAAAATTAATCCTATTATGGTTGTTCTCTTAGATCACCGCGGAGCAATAAAGGCCTGTTCTGGTGAAGATGGAATTAGTAATTTACGTTTTCAAATAGCTCATGGAAAGGCTAATGGTGCATATCAGATGGGTATGGGTTCAAGAGCATTGTTTAATAGAGCAGAACAACAAGCTTATTTTATAAACTCTGTAAACGCTCTTACAAATGGGGCTTTAGTTCCTGTTCCAGGAGGTGTGTTAATAAGAGACAAAAATAATAACGTTGTAGGATCTCTAGGAATTTCTGGTGATACATCAGATAATGACGAAATTGCTGCAGTTTCTGGAATTGAGTCAGTGGGATATAAAGCAGATATAGGGTAAAGTATCTAAAAAGAACTCAAAATTAAAATTGGTGTTAAAATAAAAACAGATATTAAAAGTATACATTTGATGTTTTTTCATTAATGGATCTCACACTTTTTTGGTTTATTCTCGTATATCCATCAGTCATTCTTTGTATAATTTTATGCTTTTTTATAATTTTATGCTTTTTTATAATTTGATAGTATAAAATAGCTCAAATATGAGTTCCTACCAAAAAATATAAAAAAAAGTGAAGTAAATTATGAATATCTGTCCAGAAATATACATAGTTAGGCGCCAGTTGAGCAAGTGGTCCATCGTATAAAACGTCATCACTTGAAAACAACCCTGAAATGGATAGTCCAATTAGGACAATTATAAAAGTTAAAGTTGAGAAACTACCAAGAGGTGTTCTTATTGATTTATTTTGATATTTTTTTAGAAAACTGAGTTAATGCTCTTTTTATAGATATATTAAAACTTTCAAATCTTGAATAATAACTTCCAGTAAATCCCCATAAAATTCTAAAAAAGATTAAACCTAAAATAGATACACCAAAATATTGATGTATATTCAACATATCTGATTTAGCTGAGATATAAGAGCCTATGATAAAAATTATTAAAATAAACTGGAATAATCTTAAATAAAGATCCCAGACTTTAACTTGATTATCTTTTTCTTAATCTGTTTGGTACATTTATATAATCAGCGCTTAAAGTTAAATTGAAAGGTTAAGAATGAATTTAAGATGGAATACCAATATGATCAGTTCATTTTACAGTATTATTAAAATTGATGAAAGCTTTAAAAAAGTTTTTGAGCAATTTGGTTGGCCCCTTAATCGTACAATCAAGGAAGGTTTTGAGAGCCTTGCTAAGATTATAATTGGACAACAAATTTCAACTAGTGTAGCAAAATCTCTAAGTGATAAATTAAAAAAAGCTGGTATGTTAAATGAAAAGGAAATGTCTGAGGCCAGCATAGAACAATTAAAGCTTTATGGGTTATCTTCTCAAAAATCATTTTATCTAAAAAATTTAGCAATATTAGTAGTTAAAAATGAAATTAATTTGGATTATCTTAATAAGCAAAATAGTGATGAAGTTACAAATTTATTGATAAAAATTAAAGGAATTGGACATTGGACAATTAATAATTACAAAATATTTGCTCTGCAAGATACAAACGCTTGGCCATCTGCTGACTTAGCCCTGCAAGAAGCTGTTAAACTATTAAAGGGTTTAGAAACAAGACCAAATGAAAAAGAGATGGAAAAAATTGGAAGTATGTGGAAGCCTCATAGAGCGGCAGCAGCCCTATTTTTATGGCACTTTTACAATAAAGTAAAAGTAGAAAAAGCAAGCTATACATTATGATTAGTTTAAAAAAACTTTTTCACTTAATTGATTTAGCAAGGCAATGTAATAAATGTGCAATGTTGCATTTTCAAAATCTTAGTTTTAATCAGGTAAAGTACAAAAATGACAACTCTCCACTTACTCAAGCAGATCTTGAAGTTAATCAAATAGCGGTTAATGGGATAAAAAAACTTTTTCCAAAGGTTAAAATTGTTAGTGAAGAGTTTGAGAAATCTCAGAAATTCTTCAGAAATAATAATGTTTTTTGGTTAATTGATCCAATAGATGGTACCAAAGAGTTTATAAATAAGAAGCCAAATTTCACTGTGAATTTTGCTCTTATAAAAAATAATTTACCCATATTTGGATTAATATCACAACCTTACACTGGTAATATTTGGTATAACTTCAAAGGTAAGGCATGGAAATTAGAAAAAGATGAAGAATTTGAAAGTTCTAAGCAGATACAATGTAATCAAATTGATTACAATAATTTAAAAATTTTAAGCAGCTTAAATCATAGATCAAAAGAATTAGAAAATTGGATTTCCACTTTTAATCCTGTTTCAGATCGAGATGTTGGATCTAGTGTAAAGTTTTGTTATTTAGCTGAAGGTCAAGTTGATTTTTATCCTCGTACTTCTCCAACTATGGAGTGGGACATTGCGGCTGGGCATAGTATTCTTAAAGCTGCTGGCGGAAATATCATTTCCAATTCAGGTTTGGAAATGAGATATGGTAAAGAAAATTTCAAAAATGAAAAATTCTTGGCTTATGGTCTTACTAATGATTTACCATGTAAGTTTCTATTAAACCTAAGTAATACAAATAACAAAAAATATGAAATCGATTTAACCTTAGCAGCTAATGCTTTAAATAAAAAAGAACTAGTAGCGTTTCCTACTGAGACCGTCTATGGGATTGGGGCGATAGGAAACAGTAAAAAAGCAATTAAAAGCATATATTCTGCTAAAGATCGTCCATTAAGCAATCCTTTGATAGCTCATACATATAATAAAAACGAAGCTGAAAAATATGTACAATTTACAGATGTTGCAAATAGATTAACTAGTAAATTCTGGCCAGGTCCACTGACTATAATATTACAAACACAAAAAAATGATAAATCAAATCTATTATCACAAGGTAAAAGTAGTCTTGGAATTAGAGTACCATCTCATCCCGTAGCACTTGATTTGCTAGAAAGAGTAAAAATCCCTATCCTAGCTCCTAGTGCAAATAAGTCTGGTGGTGTAAGTCCAACAACTGCTAAACATGTTATTGATGATTTTGGACCAAAATTTAAAGGTAATGGTTGGAAGCTTTCTAAAATAATTGATTACGGGTTTTGTGAAGTTGGAATTGAATCTACTGTAGTTGATTGTCGTGGAGATAACCCAATTATACTCAGACACGGCTATATAACTGCTGAGATGATTTATAATGCTGTAAAAACTAAAGTCATGGATATTAAAAGCAATGAAGAGATGATTTCTCCTGGACTGTTAAAAAGTCACTACTCACCAAATGCAAATGTCCATTTAAATCAAAAATCTAATATGAAAAATAGTGGCTGGTTAATTTTTGGGAATACTCCAAAATCATTGCAGAAAAAACAAAATCTGTTTAATTTAAGTCCTAATAAAAATTTAATTCAAGCATGTTATTTGCTATTTTCAGGTTTACGTTACCTAGACTCTTGTGGTGTTGAAAATATTCAAGTAATGCCAATACCCAACAAAGGAGTTGGAATTGCTATAAATGATCGCTTGAAAAGAGCGTCTTATAAAACTTAAAATATTAATTAGGAAAAAAATGCAACAAACACTTTTAGATATTGATCTCAGAACACTTAATCTAAAACATCCACCTTTATTCAATAAAGATGATCATAGCAAATACGTGAATGACTGGCGAGGACAATATAAAGGACAGGCTGCAGCTATATTAAAACCTATTAATACAGAAGAAGTTTCAGCTATCTTAAGATTTGCCCATAAAAATAATGTTGATGTTGTTCCTCAAGGAGGAAACACAAGCCTCTGTGGGGCAGCAACCCCAGACAACACAGGAAGATCTATCATTATTTCATTAGAGAAAATGAATAATATTCGACAATTTAATAAAGCTGCTCAAACTATTACTGTTGAGTCTGGTATGGTACTATCTCAAATTCACGAGATAGTAGAAAATGAAAATTTGTTTTTTCCACTAAGTTTAGGTGCTAAAGGGTCATGCATGATCGGTGGGAATTTATCAACAAATGCTGGTGGTGTTAATGTTTTAAAATATGGTAATACAAGAGAACTTTGCCTTGGTTTAGAAGTGGTTTTACCAGATGGTAAAATAATGAACCTACTTTCAGAACTAAAAAAAGATAATACTGGATACGATTTAAAAAATATTTTTATTGGAGCGGAAGGTACTCTTGGTATAATAACTGCGGCTACTTTGAAACTTTTTCAATTGCCAAAAATGGTCTCTACGTTATTTGTAGATGCAGATAACATTTCGAATTCTATAAAATTACTTAATATTTTCAAGTCATATTTTCCAGACAGAATTGAATCATTTGAACTTATGCCAAAAGTTTTCTGGGAGGTTGCTAAAAATAATATCGAAAAAATTATACTACCTTTATATAAAACGCCTGAGATGGGTGTTTTGATAGATATTTCTAGTTACTCTAAAGATAACACTTCTCCTAATGAAGAAGGTGAAATCCCAATAATTAAAACAATTGAGAATGTATTAGAAGAATGTTTTGAAAAAAACTTAATATCTGATGCAACTATTTGTAAAAATGAAAATCAAAGTAAATCATTATGGTCAATCAGAGAAGCCGCTGCTGAGTCTGAAAAAAAAGAACTTGAAAAATCTAACTTAATTAAATGTTTAAAACATGATATTTCTCTTCCTGTCGAATCTATTGACGATTTTCATAAAGATGCACAAAATATGATATCAAATTTTTTACCCGAATTAAGGACTATATATTTTGGACACTTAGGTGACGGCAATCTTCATTATAATATTTTTGGGAATGGATCATTACCAGATGGATTTAAGGGTGAAAGCCTAAATTTAACTAATAAGCTTTATGAGATTGTCCATAAATACAATGGATCTTTTTCTGCTGAACATGGAATTGGGCAATTAAAGAAAAATAACTTAAAAACCCACAAAAATAATGTTGCCTATTCTCTTATGAAGATTATAAAAAATCAATTAGACCCAAAAGGAATTATGAATCCAGGCAAAGTTTTATGTTAAAAATTAATAATTTGAATTAAAGTGTCAAGAAATAAGTTTTATTAAGCATATAAGGAAAAAAATGAAAATTTTTAAAATATTGTATATTTTAATATTTTTTATTTCTGTAGAGGCCTTTGGCCAAAAGGATAAAAGTTTATCATCAAATAGTGATGAAGTTAAATTCTCAAGCGACAACATAGAGGTAGATGAGAAAAATAAAATTGTGACTGCATCAGGTAATGTTGTGATCATTAATGATTCAAGAAAAATTAATGCTGACAAGGTTACATATAATCAAAATTCTGATAAGGCTGTTGCTGTTGGTAATGTTGTATTAACAGAAAAAGATGGCTCTATCTATGAAACAGATGAAGCTATCTTAACAAATGAATTCAAATCTGTCATCGCTATACCACTTTTTGGAAAATTAGTTGATAAATCAAATGTTAGCGCTAATAAATTTGATAAAAATGATGTTGGTGAAAGTTTTTTTCGTGAAGGTACATATACTGCTTGTGAATGTGATTTAAAAAAAGATGAAACACCTATATGGAGGCTGGAATCTAAACTAATAAAACATGATCCAAAAACACAAACTGTTTACCTTAAACATCCTGTAATGAAAATATTTTCATTGCCTGTTTATTATCTTCCATATTTAAGTTTTCCAGATTGGACTATAAAAAGACGCTCAGGTTTTTTAACACCTATTTATGGTTATTCAAAACGAAATAGGCTCCATATGAAAATTCCATATTATTTTGCTCCAGAAAATGATCCTACTTGGGATATGACATTTACATCTCACCAAAATGGAAAAACAGGACATGCTGACCAATTAAATATTAGAAAGGAATACGAAAAAACAACACTAGAAGCAAATATTTTTAAAGGAAACTTAGATACTAATAAATCAAATGGAGACAACGTATTTGGTGTTAATCTGAAAGCATCGTCTAATCTCAAAAGCAACTGGAATATGAACCTTGGGGGTAAGTATGCCGACCAAGAAACTTTTATGAGGCGATATGGTTTTGATGGAGAATCAAAATATAAAAGTTATTTAGAGTTAGAAAAAATAAACGAAAACTCACTTTCATTTATTGAAATATATAACATTCAAAATCTAGATGAGAAAAGTAGTAATAATGAACCAGTATTAGCTCCATCAATATCACACCATATTTTTAATAGTAACAAAAAATATAATTACGACATTAAGTTTAATGCTCACTCTATTTATAATGACGAAAGTTATGATATCAAAAGATGGTCTGGGTCTGGAAAAATCAATAAAAAATTAAATTTTACAGATATTACTTTAGAAGCAGATGCAAATATCGGATTAGATTTATATTCTATTCAAGGAAGACCTTCAACTGATAGTAACGATAATAGATACATTGATAGAATTTCTTCAGGATTTTCTCTCGCTGCAAGTAATCAATATGGTTTTATAACTGATAGAACTATAATAATTATCGAACCAAAAATTCAATTTAGTTCTGTTTTTTCCTCTGATAGGACCGATGAGGTTCCTAATAGAGACTCGGCAGAATTTAGGTTAGATCAAGCTAATTTATTTTTAAATAATCAATTTCAAGGAAGAGATAATATTCAAAAAAATGATAGAATAAATCTCGGTATTACCTCACTAGCTATGACAGAAAACTTAGGTGATATAAATTTTTTTATAGGACAAAGTCAAAAAGTTAGTGGTAGTCAAAAAAATGTAATTATAGCTAATGATGATAGACAATCGCATATTATCAACTCAATAGACTGGAATCCGAGTGAGATGTATAAATTTTCTTGGTTCTCATTATATAACCATCATAATTTTAAATCAGACACTTCAGACTTTAATTTTAATGGATCCTATAATGGATGGAGCTATTCAATAAATCATAGTTCAGTTGATAAAGACTTTATTTCTAATGATATCGATCGAGAAGAATTAAATTTGGGATTATCGAAAAAATTTTCAAATTTTAAAACTAGTTATTCTAGAACCTATGATTTAAATAATGACAAAGAAGAACTCATTTCTGAATCTTTAAGTTTGGAATATTTAGGAACAGGATATATGTTTGGAAATTGCCTAACTATTTTGTTTGAGTATAAAAGTGATGGAGGTATAGCAGACAGAGATCTACTTCCTGAAGACTCTATTTATTTAACTTTTAATTTTAGGAATTTAGGAGACTTTAGGTATAAACCAAAAGCAATAACTGGAGCTTTAAGTGAAAGTTTAAAAAATTAATCAAATACATATGTGAAATTATCAAGTAGTTTTTGGGCTGATTTTTTATTAAAAAATTTTGGTACTTTAAATAAAGCTTGTCGTCCACAAATCTTATAAATAGGTACAATTTCTTCAACAATATGATAATAAGGTCTATTATTATAATCATCAAAGATTATTAAACTATTTATTTTTGCATTTATTAAACTATAGAGGAAACAAGCAACTCTGAATCTACCATCAATAAGAATAACATCTGCTTTTTTGTTAAAATTCCAAACATTGCTAATATAATCTATAAAACGGTCTCTATATACATAGGATTTAGGTCGACCCCAATTTCCTAATTCACCTAAATTAATCCAATTTAATTTAACTCTAGAACCTTTATCACAAACATCAATGGTGTTTATCCATTTTTTGTCTGTATCAACAGAAATTATTTTTGATCTTGTATTTTCTAAAACCCAACGAGTTGAAGCTCCAACACCGTACTCAAAATAAATATTACAGTTTATTAGATATTGTTTGAAAAGATAGTCATCACCATCAAAAAGAATAATTTCTCCCCTTTGCATTTTTGACATTATTTATTTAGATCTCTAATTATTGCAAAAAATTTGAACCAATATAAACGTAATTTTCCTATAAAAGTTTTATTTATTTTAAGTTTATCATACTTTTCAAGACCACAGGTTGTTTTAATTCTAAATTTTTTCATACATTTAACAAATCAATAACTTTGCTTATTTTAATAACATATAAAAAGTTATTTGAGACTATTTTTTATGAAAAAAAACTAAATTTTTAGATGGGAATGTTAATTCCCAATTTCTTTGATTTGCTATAACTTTAAAAGTAATTTTTTTGTAAAAGACCACGTGGGTTGGATCTCGTCTATAATACCAATGCTTGAATAAATAATCTTCAGTCATAAATGAGGTCATAACGGCAAACCATGATTTTCCAGCAAGCAGTCCATCAATTTTATTAAACTCTTCATAAGGTTTAAAAAAGTGCTCAACAACTTCTGAACAAGTAATAAAATTAAATTTTCTAAAAAAGATGTTTTCATTTCTAAAAAAAAATGGGTCATATAACTCAATGTTAAATCCGTCTTTTTTAAGAATATCTGCTAAAGCAGGAGCATACCCACATCCATAATCCAATCCTATATCATTAACACAAATCTTATCTTTTAGAGGTTCAATAAGATTAGTGAGAAAATCTCTATAGCGAGTATCATCAATTTCGTTATTGTGTTTTAAATAATGTTTCTTTTCTTTATTACTTGAAATATGATGAATAGGATTTAACATCGTTGCTTTACAAAGTTTACATTGCCAATAGTCTAAGTTTTCTATGTTCAAAAAAAACTCTATTTTATTATTTTTACAGACTGTGCATATTTTCATTAGGTAAAACTATAAACAATATCTCTCAAATAGAATAACATGAAGGAAATTTAAATGATCATAAAAGTAATTTAATTGAGAAAAATAACCATTAAAAAAAATTTGTTAAATAAAAGTGAAAAACTATTTATTTTCATAGGTCTATTAGGCTTATTCCCTTTTTCCATAGGATTACTTGATTTATTGATTAATAAAAATAATTTATTTTTTGTAGTTAATCTACCAAAATATTATGGATCTATTATTTTAACATTTTTAGGGGCGATTTATTGGGGTTCTATATTGAATTTACCGAGAGAAAATCTTGTTACTGAACAAATTAGATTTTGTATTATCATTTGGTCAGTTGCACCCTCAATTTTAGCAATTATAATTCTAACTATGAAAAGCAATTTCAGCCTTTTATTGCTATCTATAGGTTTCTTGTTATGTCAATTAGTCGACGAAATATGTTATAAATTTTTGTTATTTCCAAGTTGGTATTTACCTTTAAGACGTACATTAACATTATTTGTAGTTCTTATTTTAATATATTCATATTTTATAATGCAAACTCCTTGAGAAATTAATGACTAATTTTCCTTTTACAAAATCAGAATTAATAACGAATTTGATTAATTTCAGTCAAAATAAACTTCAAAATTATGCGTCTAATAGGAATTTTGATTATGGATCACCTCATCATAATGTATCAAAAATATCTCCTTATCTAAGAAGAAGGTTTATAAGTGAAGAAGAGATCTTAAGCATAGTCCTTAGATATCACAAAATTAATGAAATAGAAAAATTTATTGAAGAGATTTTTTGGAGAACATATTGGAGAGGATGGCTTGAAAGTCATCCATGGATTTATGATCAATATAAGACGTATGATAAAGATGAATGTATTCCTGAGAAAACAGGTATAAAATGTTTTGAACATTGGAAGGAAGAATTATTAGATACTGGATATCTTCATAATCATTCACGTATGTGGTTTGCAAGTATTTGGATCTTTACTTTAGGCTATAGTTGGCAATCCGGAGCTAATTTTTTTAAAAATAACCTACTTGATTTTTGTCCTGCTTCAAACACTCTAGGATGGAGATGGGTTGCTGGATTACAAACAATCGGGAAACCTTACTTAGCTAGAGCGGATAATATAAAATTTTTTACTAATAAAAGATTTTATCCACAAAACGAATTAAAAGAAAATTTCATTTTAAATAATCAAAATTTGACAAATGGTAAGCCAAAAGATTTTATAAAACCTGACGCAAAGAAATTAATAAAATATGAAAATTTAGGTATTATTTTAAATAACAATGATTTGTCCTTACACCAACTATTAAAAGAAAAAGAAATAATATTTGAGTGCTGTTTACTTTTTAAAGAGCACAAAAATATTTTGATTAATAATTTTCAAAAAAAAATATGTGAAGATATTAAAAATAATGACCATAATATTGTGTCTGTAAATAATTTTCAGGATATTTATAAATGGTTGAAAGATAAAAATATAAAAAATTTGATCTTACCTTATGAAACAGTTGGAAATAAAGTATTCTACGAAAATGAATTTTTAAAAAATATTACAAATTTAGAAGTAAGATATACCTTCTATTTAAGAGAATGGGATTGTAATGCTTTCCAACACGCTACTAAAGGTTTTTTTAATTTTAAAAAGAAAATTAGTACTTTACTTAATCAAGCGAATATAAAAAAATAGAATCTAGGTTATTATTTTTTAAAATAAATTAATTTTTTAAATTAGCTCTATAAAAAACTTTAATGAAACCTATTTGATGTACCAATTCTGCGTTTAATTTTTGTTCTATCTTCAAACATAGATTATAACGCTCAATTTTATTGGCACCCCTAATACGAATTTTTATAAGTTCATGTGAATGCAGAGAAACATCAATTTCAGCTAGAACAGCATCAGTAAGACCTTTTTGACCAATCATAACAACAGGTTTAAGTGAGTAAGCTTTTTTTCGTAATGCTTTCTTTTCAATACTTGAAAGAATATTTTTCATAATATATGCCTAATAATTTGAACTGTTTATTATAAGATTTTTCTAAAAGAGAAATAATAGCAAACTTATATTTAATTCAATAAATAAATTAATTTTAATAAATATATTGACATAGACATATTATTACATAATATGTAAAAGTATGTTTAAAAATTCTAAGTTAACAAATCCACTTGAAAGAAGAAGATCTCAACTTGGATATAGTCAGCAAGATATGTCTAAACTTCTTGGTATTACTCAATCGCAATATTCTAGAATTGAAAAAGGCAAAACTAATGTTAATAAACATATCAAGAAATTATCAAAAATATTCAACTGTGAACCTAATGAAGTTTTTCAAGGAAAAATATTAAGAGAAATAGACGATGATTTTCTAAACAATCAAACTAATTCTTTTCATAGGGTTTACCACAAAAGAAAACCAGGTTATGTGAATTTATCAATTAACGGTTGGTTTACTAAGGGACAAATAAGCAAAAATTATGAAATGCTGATTAAAGAATTAGATGAATGGAGAATTAATGAAAATGGTATTAAATGGAAATATAAATGACAAGATTATTTAAGTTCTTAACTTATTTAAATTTTATTCTTATTGGGTTTTTTATCATAATAAATTTGATATTTTTCAGACAATAAATTCATATTTTTAAAAAATTCAATTTCTGAATATGCTTTACAATTTCTACGATTAAGCGTTTTGGTTTTTGTAATGTTCATTTTGCTTAAGATTAAAGTTTTCCTATCTAATTCGTACGCATAAATATTTAAACTATCTTTATAAGTCCACTTAATTTCATTTTGGTCTAGATAAAATCTTTTTTTCTTTCTTAGAGTTGTCTGAATATTCTCACTGACTTTAATATTATCTCCGATTTTGCTAATATAATATATTGCTACTTTATTAATTTTAAAATGAAATCCTATTTCAGTAGGTTTTTTATTGGGTAAGTATGAAGAAGGATCTAAATGATTTAACTTACAATCTAAACATTTACAGATAATTCCTTTACTATCAATACTTCCATAAGAAGGTAAAGAGTGGAGAAAAAATATAATTGTTATAGATATTATTTTGAACATGATAGTTACATAATGAAAGAAAACTGAGAATACAATATTAACTTTATAATTAATTTAAAAAATAATAACCTTTCTAAAATTTTTAGTTACAGACCAAGAAGGATCAATATATTCAGCATTCAAAATAAATGGGAAAAGCAACATTTATCCTATCACAATTACTCTTTTTAAATTTTTTTTTAGTTGTCTCAAAATTTCACTTAACTGTAGGTTATTGTTTCAGTCGTATTGTTTAAAAATTTTATTTTTATTTGTATAATATTATAATTATTTCTTAAAAGTCTTATTCTATATTTCTTAAGTGTCATCCAAATTATCTTTGGTGTATAAATATCATTTGTTCCAAAAGTTTTTAGATTTATATCATATAGATGTTCTGAAATTTCTTTATTAGTTAATCCTTTTTTATGTAAACTATAAATTAATTCTAATCTTCTAAGTTTTTCATTTCGGATACGAAATATACCTAACCTATTAGTTCGAGCTATAACTCTAAAATTTACAAATAATTTATAATCGTAATACGTATTTCTAAATTTATTCCACTGTAACGGAATGGATTTAAAGTTACTATATCAAAAACAGAGATTATTTCACATTTGGTTTTATTTAAATTATCATATCAATATGAATAGAATTTTAACTTTAATAATTTTTTTACTATTTCCTTCGGTTTGTTTTGGGGTTTATGATTGGAAACTCATAACAAAAACTGAAAACGGTAATTTTTATATCGATATGAATTCTTTTGTAATTAAGGATAACAAAAGATTCTATTTAAGACTTAGGAACTACAAAAAAAAAGATCAATATGGTGAAAATTCAAATATTATTCATATTGAAACTGATTGTAACAAATTACAAAGTAGATTTTTAAAAGATATTTACTACGAAAGAAATATGGGAAAAGGTAAATCAAAAGTTTTAAATGAAGTTGGAAATTGGATAACATTCAAAAAAGGGTCTATTGGAATGTACTTTACTGATTTTATTTGTTCCTTAGAGAAATCGTCTAAAAAATAATGATTTAATTTTTCTAATTATAACGAATATAAAACAAAAACAAAAATTACACTTACCCCAATTATTAATAAAAACTTTTTATAAATTTCCCACATTATTCTGAATTGTCTTTCCAAAATTTTTCTACATACAAACTTTCCCTTACAAATAATATTTTATTATTATTTCTTTGTAATCTCTTTTCGTATTTCTGGATTCTTCCCCAAATCAGTTTAAGTGTATAATCATTTTGTGATCTAAACGTTTTAAATTTTTTTAATGAAAGATATTCACAAATTTCTTTATTAGTTAAACCGTTTTTGTGAAGATTATAAATCAGGTCTAATCTTTTAAGTCTTTCATTTCCTATCCGAAATACACTTAATTTGTTAGTTTGGATTAAAATTTGAAACCGAAAATAAAATCTGTATTCAAAGATACTACTTTTAAATCTATTCCACTGTAATTGATTAGTGGGGTTGTGTGGTTTTATATTTCATAACTTAACAAACAAAACATATTTAAAGTTTAATTTCAATTTTGATAAAATTGTATAAGTTCAATCCTTAAATTATAAATTATTTGTATATGATTTGACATTTCAACTTTAATCTTTCAAATTAAATAATATTTATACTTTATCTAAATACTGGTTTAGGCAATGAATAAAATAACTTTTTTACCTATTATAATTTTATGTTTATTAATAGGTTGTAGCAAAACTTATGCATCACAAAAATATGTGTTTGATTCAAATGAAATGCAAAAGAATATTAAAAAATATACAGTCTCAAATGCACCAATGGACGAATTAAGTTGTGGATTAACTTCTATTCTTTTCTCAAAAGAATTGCTTAATATGTTAAAATCTAATGAAGCACCTGATATGAGCAAATTAATGGATGTTGATACAACTCCAACAACAATAGAATTATTTAAAGATAAAATTTTTTGGGATGACCTTGGTCAAGAAACAAAATTAAACGATAATATGATTACCTTAAAAGGTATTTCTGGCGAAACTGTTAAACTAGAATTAATTATAAATGAAGATAATATTAATTTTAAGTTTAAAGAAGAAAAATTAATTTGTATCTTTCCATTTAAAAAGAGCACGTAATTTTCTCAACACAAATTCTTACAATAATATATGTGTAAGTTTTCAGTACTTGGTTCATTTATTTTATTTATTCTATTGTCTGCTACTAACTTGTTTTCAAGTATTGAATGTATGTGTGAGTTTTTAAATAATTTTCCACGAGCAGATTTATAACCATTTTCATTTAGATACTTTGCAATAGCAAGAAATGTAGCACCCTCTTCTTGTATAGAATTACAAATATTCCATAATTCATGTTGAAATGGTAAATATCTTATTTTTCTAAATGTGAAGCAGTTATTTTAATTGTAAATGATATAAAAAGTTGAATATTAGGATTATCTAAATGCCACCTAACCCCATCATTCAACTGTTAATGACATTACTAGATTTCGGGGATGGTCATTTATAATTAATAAAGTCAATACCTAATCTATAAACTACGATAGTATCCAGAGAGAAATATAGATTACTCTTTCTCAAACTTCATAATCATCTTTGAACGATATATAGGATATTTTTTATTCTTTTGCTTTAATCTTGCTTGTCTTTCTCTAAAACGTTTCATAACAGAATACACCAGACTCCCTGTCCAAGTTCGTCCACTATAAGTTCTAACGTTAATGGAATTGAGATACTTTGAAACTTTTCTATAACCTAATCCCTTTTTATTAAGAGAATTAATCAAACGGTATGTTTTAAGTTGTTTTTCAGAATATCTATTTGGGTTTTGTTCAGGTATAAGGTTGTTAAACCTTTGTTTAACTCAAAATATAAAAAATTAAAGTATCTATATACTTCGGTAAAAAGTCCGTTCCGAACTACTCCACGGTAATTGAATAGTGGGGTTGTGTTGTTTTACATTTATCCAACTACTTATTTATTAAATAAATATGTGGATTAATATTACTATACACGCTATCCGCACCACCTTTAAAAACAAATACAATCTCTTGCCTGCGTTTTAAAGTAGCAATTTTTGATAAAAATGGTTTTTTTGAAACCCATACAGAATAAGCGCCTACTTTTTTTTCTTTTTTACTATCACTAACAACTCTAAATTTTGTTTCTTGTGCAGGAAATTTCAATTGCAATAAAGGGTTTATATTAAAAAGTTTTTGATTCAAAGATTTAGCAAAAGATTTTTGAAAAACAAGTTCAATTTTGTCAGATCCTCTTTGTGTAAACTTTGGATGATAATAAAGTGAAACTAGACGCTTATTATTTTTTAAATACGATTTTATAATTTTGTTATCTGCTTTAATCATAGGGACAAAGGTTTCTACAACAAAATCTTGAGTATATTGACCTTTGGTAATATAAAATTTTGAATCTGGATGTAAAAAATCTATTGCAATATTTTTTGATTTCTCCAATGAATTATCTGTATCTTCTCCTAACATTTGAAAAGATAATTTCATGGGCACCTCAACAATTTCACCATTTTTAACTTCTTCAACGTCAGAAGTGTAAATTATTGTTTCAGAGGAATTAGGTTTACATGCGTTTAAAAAAATAAATATAAATAAAAGAAAAAATAGACTTTTTATACTTTTTTTACATTTCATAATTAATGAATAGAACATACATGGCATTTTAATTCAATATTAATGATTATATACCAATTTAATTCTAAAGTTTGTAATTATAGGTTTAGACATATTATATATTCTTTCATCAGAAATCTTTTTCTTAAGCAGAATAGAGTAGACATGAGTGTTTTTGAACTAATGTCCTCTAATTGTTTTGTATCCATTTTCATTTAACCACTTTGAAATTCTACGATAAACCATTCCAAAATTGTATTTTTCTTTGATACCGACATGTTTAAACTCTCTTTGACCCATATTATCTTATCAAGATTTCTATTAAGACGTTTTTTATATTTATGGAGAGTTCCCCAAATTAATTTTGGAGTATAAATTTTGTTTGTTCTAAGTGTTCTCAAATTAAAGTAATTTAAAAAATCCGAAATATTTTTGTTACTTAATCCAATTTTATGTAAAGAATAGATCATTTTTATTCTATTCTCTCTTTTTTTGTTGAGTTTAAATAATCCAAGTCTTTTTGTTTCAACTAAAAAATTATATTCAAAATAAAATTTTTCATCAGAATAAGAAGTATTTCTAAATCTATTCCACTGTAACAGAATAGATTCATAGTTACCTATTTAATTTTTGTTTTTCTATTAAAAATTTATCCTCTAAGTTTTTTAAAAAAGTTTCTCCTTTGGTTCTTTTATATTCAAAACATATGTTTGTAATTTTCAAATCAGAAAACAAACAATCTGAAATTACTTTTTCACCTACTTTTGGTAAGTTTCCATTTTTTAAATAATTTTCCATAAATTTTTGAGTTTTTTTATGAAGGTGATTGGATCTGTAAAAGTTACCCATTGGGTTTAATGTTTTAAGAGGTTCTAAAATAAAATAATCATAAAATACTTTTATATTAACACATATAACAGACGTATTTACAATTTTTCTCATAATTTCTCCTTGTTGTTTTTTTAACAAAAAGAATATTTGATTAGGAAATAGAACGTATTAGGTCGTTACTACACCAGAACGTGTTAGGTCGTTACTACACCAATCCAAATATCCAACTTGGTAGTTTAAATATAACTCAAATGATAAAAATAAAAATAACTAATTTCAAAAAGTTTTAATTACAATTATATGAAATACAAAGTTCCAATGATCAAAATAACCCAAAATAGAGTTTCAATACTGACAACTTTATAAAATAATTTAAGTTCTTTTCTCATTTAAATATTACTTCATAGATTCATATTTTTGTCTTAAACAAAACATTACATAACTAATATCACTTTTTTCAGTCAACTTATGTTTATACTGTTCTTTGTAGTTGTTTGAATGAAAAGTAAACTGTTTGTCAGGATCATTAAACTTAAATATACTTTTCTTAGTTTTAACTTTACCTTCAAAATCAATTCTATATATAAAATCTAATTCTAAATAATCTTTTCTAGGATTAAGGTAAATAAACCCTTTTTTATTTTTTAAGAAACTTACATAACCTTTTGTAACTTTTATAGATATATCATTTAATTCAAGTAGTTCTTTTTTTAATTTTTCATAAACATTCAAAGAATTTTTATTATACTTGGTAATAATTGTCTCTTCATCGTATTTAATAACTTCATCCGAAACTTTCTTAACAATAGTATTATTTTTATTTTCTAAATTTTTAATACTTTCTTTAGAATTTGAAAGGATTTGTTGAATTCCTATTGTTCCATTTGAAAACTTTTCAATTTCCCACAATTCAAATGGAACATCTTTAAAATTTACACTATTTTTTTGATAATCATTAAACTTGGATGAGATGAAAATTACTCTTGATTGAGACCAATCTACATCATCTCTTTTAATATTTTCTTTCATATTTTCATTATATTCTAAAACAAAATCTGATTTGTTATTCAACATAACAGAAAGATAAGAGTATCCTTGGTCAATAACGGAAAAAGATTTAGTATTTTTGTTTGTTCTAAATGTCTTTAATTTCTTATTATTTAAAAAATCACAAATTTCTCTATTAGTATAACCAGTTTTATGAAGTGAATAGATTAGTTCTAGTCTTTTTATTCGTTCTTTAGATAGTTGAAATTGTCCTAATTGATTAGTCTCAATTAAAATGTTGAACTTAAAAAATAATTTATAATTTTGATAGGTACGTTTGAATTTATTCCACTGTGACTGACTTTGCTAGGTTCCTTGGCTGGTCTACATCTGTACCTCTTTCCTTAGCAACGTGATAAGCTAACAACTGAGCAGGAATAGACATTAATAGAGGAGACAATAAAGATTGAAATTCAGTTTCAAAGTAAGGTATTTCAACTTTAAAATGCGCAAAAGACGCTTTATCAATACATTTTTTATCAGCAATTAAAATAATTTTTGCTCCTCTTGAATAAGCTTCTTGTAGATTACTTATTGCTTTGTCTTCATTACCATCTGATATTAAAAACATGATAACTGGAACGTCATCTTCGATAAGAGCAATTGGTCCATGTTTCATTTCTCCTGCGGCAAAACCTTCAGCATGAATATAGCTAATTTCTTTTAATTTTAATGCTCCTTCAAGTGCTAGAGGATATAAAAGACCTCTACCCAGGAAAATAACACTTTTTGAATTCTTAATATTTTGAGCAATTAATTTTATTTGATTTTCTGTTTCTAACATTTCAGCAATAGCACTAGGTAACATATTCATTAACTGACATTTTTTTCCCATTTGAGGTAGAGTTAAGCTATTGAATTTTTTACCTAAACTTACAGCAATTAAAAATAAAATAACAAGTTGGGAAGTAAATGATTTTGTACTTGCAACACCTATTTCTGGTCCCACGTTACTATATAGACTATAGTCAACTTCTCTGTCTATAGTACTACCTTCTACATTTACAATTGCATTCGTTTTAAGACCTAGTTCTTTTCCATATCTCAATGCCATAAGCGTATCTAAACTTTCCCCAGATTGAGAAATAACTAACATCGAACTTTGACCAAAAATTGATGGTTTTCTATATCTATATTCTGAAGCAAGATCAACAATAACAGGTATATCTGCAATTTGTTCAATCCAATACTTGCCAACTATTCCAGCATAATAACTTGTACCCGCTGCACAAATGATTAACGAATTTTTGTTTTTAAAGCCTAATTTGTCAAGATCAATTGTAATTTCAGAATTATTTTTAATAAAACTAGAAGTAGTTTGAGGCAAAACTACTGGTTGTTCAAAAATTTCTTTTTCCATAAAATGTTTGTAACCACCTTTTGTGATCAACCCTATTTCAGCTTTAATATTAATTATCTTTCTACTTACTTTTTTTGAATTTTTATCATAAATATTAATATTATTAATTTTTACTAATGCATGATCACCATCTTCTAGATAAATAATTTTTTGTGTTAAGTGATCTATGGAATGAGCATCAGAACCTATAAAATTCGCATTTTCTCCCAACCCTATTACTAAAGGGGATGAGTTTCTTGAGACAAAAAACTGGTTTGGGAAATCCACACTCATCGCAACAAAAGCAAATGCACCTTTAATGTCTTTAAGCACAAGTCTTCCTGCTTCCAAAAGATCATTGCCCCTTTTAATATATTTCATAAATAAATGAGGTAACACCTCAGTATCTGTCTTACTTGTAAAATTATAACCTAGCGATATCAGTTCTTTTTTTAAAATTTCAAAGTTTTCTATTATTCCATTATGTACAACAGCTATTTTGTTTTCGCTAGTTAAAGGATGAGCATTTTCAAAACTTACGTTTCCGTGTGTTGCCCATCTTGTATGACCTAAAGCAATAGAATTATCAAAATATAATTTCTCTTTCGTTGATATATCCAACTTTCCAATCAAATTTAATAGTTTGCCTTCAGATTTTATTGTTTGTAATAAACCTTTGGAAACAGAAGTAATACCTGCTGAGTCATAACCACGATATTCAAGTTTTTTTAGTCCTTCAATAACAAGTTGGCTTGCATTTTCTTTACCTAAAACAGCAACTACACCACACATGCTTAGCCTCTTTTGAAAAATAATAAATAAAGGTATAATTTTGTAAAATTTTTAAGCTTTAAATTTATAATGTTAAGATATATAACATTTTTATGGAAGTTTGTTCAATAATTTTAAGTGCTGGAAAAGGTAGTAGGATGTTTTCAGACATTCCTAAACCATTGCACTTAATTTCTGGTAAAACAATGCTTGAGCGAGTAATTGACGCCAACAGGTCAGCAAACATAAAAAAATGTATAATTGTTATTCCAGAAAAGTGCGAAGCTTTTGAAGACATTTGCAACGATTTTGAAACCGTTGTTCAAAAAACACCAAAGGGTACTGGTGATGCTGTTAAAAAAGCTTCTAATTTGCTTAAAAAGTTTACAGGTATAATACTTATATGTTTTGGAGACACCCCTTTTTTAACCTCTGAAACTTTTATAAGAGTTATAAAGGCATTTGAAAATGAAACTAAACTTGTAATAACTGGCTTTAAGAAGTTTGAAAAAAATAACTATGGAAAAATTATATTCTCATCTAAAAATGAACCTATAGAAATTATAGAGCAAAAAAATGCTAAAGAAAGTAATATTCATTCAGATTACTGTAATGGTGGCGTTATGGCCATTCATAGCTCAGAGATAGATCAATTGGAAAAAATTCAAGAAAATTTAATTAGTAAGGAGTTTTATTTAACCGATCTTGTCAAAATATTAAATAAAGAAAAAAAGAAAATATCTTTTATTGAAATAAAAGAGGAAGAAATTATAGGTGTTAACAATCAAGTTGACTTGTCAATAGCAGAAAAAATTTCTCAAAATTTATTAAGACGAAAAGCTATGTTAAAAGGCGTTAAGTTAATAGATCCTGAAACTATTTTTATCAATCATGACACTAAATTTGGAAGAGATGTTGTAATACATCCTAATGTTGTTTTTGGCCAAAATGTTATTATTGAGGCATCAGTCGAAATCAAATCTTTTTCTCATTTAGAGAAATGTAAAGTAGAATCAGGATCTATAATTGGTCCATTTGCAAGGATAAGAGAAAATAGCGTCATAGGCAAAAAATCTAAAATAGGTAATTTTGTTGAAATTAAAAAAAGCAAACTTTTAGAAGAGGTAAAAGTAAACCATTTATCATATATTGGTGATAGTGAAATCGGTTCATCTACAAATATCGGAGCTGGAACAATAACCTGTAACTATGATGGAAAAAATAAACAAAAAACTAAAATTGGTAAAAACTCCTTTGTAGGGTCTAACTCGACAATTATTGCTCCAATTAAAATTGGTGAAAATGTTACAATGGGAGCTGGGAGTACTTTCAACAAAGATATACCTGATAATACACTTTCTATTGGTAGAGCTTACCAAACCAACAAAAAGAAAAAATAATAAAAATGTCAGGTTAATAACCTCGATCCAATAGTCTATTATGCTTAAACAAGCCAGATGCTAATAAGATTTTAAAGTTATTTTCTGACCACCAATTACTATTTAATTCAATTTCCACATTTTTGAAACCATTAATATATTTCTTCGATTTAGTTTGTTCTGCCCTTTTTATGATAATTTTTAAATAACTATCACGATCAACTAAAATCGCTAAATTAGCCCAATTTAAAGTTGAGCTCGGTACTAAAAAAAAACCATTTGATAGTTTTTTTATATATTTGGGATGACGAATTTCTGGATTTTGAATTGAGTATATTGAAGTTCCAATTAATTTGTTTGCCTTTTCTGGTCTAAAAAATCTTTTAATAGAACAAAAAAAATTGTTCGACCAATATCTTTTGTATTTCACTAGGCCCACAAAAGGTTCTCCAGGATCGAACCTGCTTCTTAATCTTACTTGAATTGCATTATATTTATAAAGATTATCAATTGATTGTTTAATTTGATTAAATGTAGTTTTTTTATTCTCAATTAACTCTAGATCATTTTCTAATAACAAGATAGGCCCTTTAGGCATTTGTTTAGCTAATTCTTTGAAACCTCCAAGAATTCCAATATTCTCTTTAATTAAAATAGGCTTATAATTAAACTTGTTAGCTATATTAATTCCTTCTTCATTGTATTCAGGTAAACAAATAAACTTTTTATTTGTTAATTGTGATAGACCATTTTTTTCATATGAAATAAGTGAGTTTTTTAAACTATCATACCCCCTCCAACTCAAAATACCAATTGAAAATTGTAGTTCATTCATTTAATAATTTACAAAATTATACTTTAATTTTACTATCATCTAATATCCTCGCTTCAAATTCTCTTAATCGTTTGTAAACACTTGCTAACTCAATAATAGTTGGCCACGCTTTTAATAAATATTGCATCGATCCCTCTACTCTTCCAAAGGCTCTAATGATTTGCTGCATTACTCCAAGAGTTACTACACCTGCGACAATGGCAGGTGCTAGAAATACATATGCTGATAAAACGTTTGCCTGTAAATATGCCATTCGCCCGACATTAAAATATAAATAACGAATATAACTCAAAAAATGAATAGATTTAACATCATCAAATAACTCTTCTATTCTTTTAGGTCGAACAGAACCATCATCCTCAGCTATTACTAATAATTTTCTGTAAGCTGCTTCTTTTTTTTGTAGATCATATTCTACACCTACTAATCTTAAAATCCAACCAAGAGCAATTAAAAAAATAGTTCCACCTAAAGTCCATATTAATGCACCAGTAATCAATCCATATTGCCAATCTCCAAAAAAATAAATTGGTATCCCTACAGAAAGTCCTAATAATATTGGAATAAATTGAAATAGTACCATCATTGACTCTATTAAGCTTGTTCCCAAAGATTCCATTATACGTGAAAATTTAATTGTATCTTCTTGTACTCTTTGAGCAGCACCCTCTATCTTACTAGCTTTGTCATAAACTGAATGATACCACTCAACCATTGCTGCTCTCCATCTAAACAAATAATGAGCTGTAAAAAAACTTATTATCACATAAACAGCAACGTACAAACCTGCTAAAGATATAAATGAAAATAAACTTTCCCAATATTCTTCTATTGTGATTGCATTTGGTTCAGCTAGAGCTTTTTGTATCATATCATAAAATTTTCCAAACCATTCATTTATCTTTACATCAATTTTAACTTGAACCCATAAGGATGACAAAATAACAAATGACCCTAACCAAGACCATAGAAGCCATTTTCTAATTACGAAAAATCTAAACATTTTCTTCCTTACAATAAAATATTATTTATCATACTTTTTTATCATGAATATTGATACTTAATACTATCCCAACACCAATCAATACTGTAAGCAGGGATGTTCCTCCATAACTTACTAAAGGTAATGGTGCACCTACGACTGGAAGTAATCCACACACCATACCTATGTTTAAACTTAAATAAAGAAAAATTAAAAAACCTATACCAAAGACCACAACTTTGGAAAAAAGACTTTCAACCTTAAAAGAAATTTTCATAATTGATGTAATTAACAAACAAAATATTAAAATAATAGAAATTGATCCCAAAAAACCCAACTCTTCTGAAATTAAAGTAAATATAAAATCAGTATGTTTTTCAGGTAAATAATTTAGTCTACTTTGGGTTCCCAATAAATATCCTTTCCCAAACAACCCACCAGAACCTATTGCAATTTTCGATTGTATTATTTGATAACCACTACCTAAACTATCCATTTCTGGATTTAGAAAAACTAGAATTCTATTTTTTTGATATTCATATAATTGTTGCCAGATAAAAGGGACCGATGAAATTGATATTAATATAGAGAAAATTACAAATTTCATTGATATTCCTACAAAGAATAATATAGAAAATCCAAGCAAAATTATTGTTAAACCAGTTCCTAAGTCTGGTTGAGAAATTACCAAAAAACCAGGAATCATAATAATTAAAATTGGAATAATATACGGTATAAGTTTATTAAGTTGTATCTTTGAAATATGGTCAAAGTATTTTGCAAGAATTAAAATTAGCGCTAATTTCATAATTTCCGAAGGTTGAAAATTTATACTACCAAAAGATATCCATCTTTGCACACTTCCTGAACCTATAAATTTAACCAAGATGAGCGCAAAGATACCCAAAATAAAAGATAAAAGACTATACTTTATAAAAAAATGAGATGGAATAAACGCAATAACAAACATCAAAAAAAATCCAAAAATTAATCTTATCAAATGGTTCCTAGCCCAAGGATCCCAATCACTCCCTGCAGCAGAGTATAATGACGCCACCCCAACTAATCCTAACAAAATCAAACAAAGTATAATTATCCAATTTATTTTTAACAGTTTTGAAAACAAAACAGTAATCATAGTCTCAGAGGAAAATTTATTAGTATTCCTATTCATAATATTTATTTGCTTTTCTATAATTTAAATAAATGTTTAAAAACATCCCTTGCAATTGGTGCTGCAACTGACGAACCACTACCTCCATGCTCAACTACTACACTTATAGCGTATTTAGGATTAATGGTAGGAGCATAACCTACAAATAAAGCATGGTCTCTTTTTTCCCATGGTCGGTCTTCATTTTTAATTAACCCTTGTTCTCTTTCCAACTCAGTAATTCTAACAACTTGAACCGTACCAGTTTTACCAGCCATTTCTATATTTTTAGATCCAATTTTATAATTTTTTGCAGTTCCTTTTTTTCCAACAACCACCTTTTCCATTGCTTTTTTAATAAAATTTAAATGTTCATTATTAATATTCAACACTTTAAATTTTTTAATTTCTGAGGAAATTGTTAAAGAAGGATTCACTGCAAATTTACCATTTGCAATTCTTGAAACCATAGTTACCAGTTGAAGAGGTGTTGTAAGTATATATCCCTGACCAATTGAAGCATTTAATGTTTCTCCTAGAGACCAATTTAATCCATCTCGTTTTAGCTTCCATTCAATATTTGGAACAACACCCTTAGCTCTGTCATGAATCTGAATATCATAGTACTGGCCTAAACCTAGTTTTCTCATCATAAGAGCTATTTTATCAATTCCAACTTTTAATCCTAACTCATAAAAAAAAACATCACATGATTGTTCAATTGCTTCCATTAAATTTAGATTTCCATGTCCATCTTTTGCCCAACAGTGAAATTTACTAGTACCTAACTCCTTTGATCCATTGCATGAAAATCTTGTATTATAATCTATTATACCACTTTCCAAAGCAGCCAACGCAACAGCCATCTTAATTGTAGAACCAGGTGGATATACACCTGCCATGCTTCTATTTAAAAGAGGAGATCTAGAATTATTTTTAACATAATTCCAATCATCAACTTCTAGATCCTTTGAAAAAATATTTGGATCAAAGCCAGGCGACGAAACAGAACAAAGAATTTCTCCATTATTAATATCCATAACAATTAAAGAGCCAGATTGGGGATTAACAACCTTTTTTTTCTTATTTATGTAAACGTGATTTTTACTTACATAGCTAAAATTTTTAAGTTTGCTGATTTGGTTTTTTATATTTTTATTGTCAACAAAAACTAAGTCATAATTACCCCTTTGAAGCCTCTCAACAGCAAAGGCTTGAAGTTTCATATCTAGAGATACTTGTATATCTGAACCTGGCTTTGTGTTTTCATAAATCTGTGAATCAATAACATAGCCCTTAGATGTTACTTCATTTCTCTTTCTACCAAATTCACCTCTTAATTGAGCATCAAAAAACTTTTCTAGTCCTCTTCTACCTACATCGATCCCATGTAAAGAAGTATTTTCAATATTTTTTGAATATGGGCCAGTATAGCCTGTTATGTGGCCTGCAATTATACCCTGTGGATACACACGTCTTTTTGACATGGAAAAACTTATCTCTGGAAACTCAATAATTCTAACAGCTAACTTTGCTACATCTTTTTGAGACAATTTTTTAGTAATTAAGATTTGCTTTGAAAAGTCATTTTTCTGATATCTGATTTTATTATAAAAATTATTAATATCTTTTTCATTTAAAATAATAATTGTAGATATATTTTTTATAATTTGATGAACATTTAAGTATTTATTCCAATTCAAAACAAGAGAAAATCCATCCATATTTCCTGCTAGAAGTCTCATTTTTCTGTCTAATATTCTTCCTCTTTCAGGAGCTATGATTCTATAGTTGAATTGATTATTGTCAGAGAGTTTTTCGTATTTTCTATTTTCCACTAATTGCAGGTCAAATAATTTCCAGCCAATTGTTCCAATAATGGAACCTTTAAATAAAGAAAGGAAAAGAAATCTTCTAGAAACCGTTTGTTCTAATTTTTTTTGGCTTTTATTTTTCATATTTTAACTTTTTAATAATCTTTTAATAAAAAATATAAAATTTATACTTAAATTTAAAATAGGAAAAAATATCAAAGTTGTTCCAACATAATAAAATACAGGGCTTAAGTCAGGAATAGAAGAGTTAAGAATGATATTTATAAAAAAAACTATGCAAAAAGATACTAAGAATGTTGCTGTAAAAGATATCCAATCCTGTTGGTCATTTTTATTAACATTGTCAAAAAGTAAACCTTCGCTGAAAAATTTAATTAAAAGTAGAAAAATTGGTGTAGTACCTAAATTACTACCTATTATAATGTCATTGATAAAACCTACTAGAAATAAAATAAAATAAGAAGGAACCATATTTAGTTTTTTTATAAAAATATAAATTATAATAGAAATCAAACTTGGAGTTGCGATTTTAAATAGTGAAAAAAAACTTAATGATTTTTCAAAATTTATTATGAAAAACAAAAAAATTAAATATATAAAATTTTTAGAAAATCCATATAAAAAATGGGTGATTATATAATTTTTAATCAATCTTCTATTCTTTCTATTTTTCTTGTACCACTTGAGTCTAAACCTTTGAGAACTGGAAGTTTTACAGGTTTTTGTAAAGGTGCAAATCCCTGGAAACCATCCAAAACAGTTGTATTTTGTATTTGATTAGTTATTATAGAAATATATGTTAGTCTATGAAAATCTACTGCAGGTCTGACGAAATAAGTCCCTGAAAAGCTTTTAAATATTTTCCCTACATTTATTCCTGGGGGTAATCTTCCACCATGTCCAGATGTCTCAACCACTTCACCATCTATTGGCTTCGCATCAGACGAAAGAAATTTAATTATTAAAAGATCACCATTTTGTCCTTGGGCTACCGCTGGCCAATTACTTTCTGTTAAGTAAATAGGAATCATTGAATTAATGTCTATAGTTAAGAGCACTCTACTGGTTTTCAATCCTACATTTACAACATAACCAACGAAACCATATGAGGAAATAGCAGGTTGGCCAATTTTTATGCCATAATCTTTACCTGCATTAATTAATACCGTGTTAGCAAAAATGCCTCCTGGTGCCGTAATAGCCCGACCAGTAACAATGTTATTTTTATTTTTAGGTAAAACTTTTAATAGTTCTCTTAATTCAAATAGTTCCAGCTCTTGACTTGCAATTTTACTATTCAGTACTTTAATTCTTCTTAATTCGCTTTTTAATCTAATATTTTCATCTCTTAAAGAGCTAGCTGATTTAACGTCCTCTAGAACCCCGGCTATTTCTTTAACTGGTTTGTTAAAAGCATAAGTAACCGGTGCTAGAAAATCAGAAAAAAAAGATTTAATATTCCTTACAGCCACAAGGTCTATTTTACCTAAAAAAACAAGTGTTAAACATGAAAAAACTAAAAATAAGTTAAAGTTTTTTCTACTCTTAAATATTTTGACTTGTGACGGCTTACCTGAAACCATCTTTTCTCACTCATTAATAATTTTTAAATTAAAATCAAGCACCTATTAACACATTTCTTAGAGATTTCATTTCATCAAGACACCGTCCAGTTCCCATTACAACACAAGTTAGTGGATCTTCAGCAATAACAACTGGCAAGCCTGTAGCTTCTCTGATTGTGGTGTCTAATTCACCTAAAAGAGCACCACCACCAGTTAGAACAATACCCCTTTCAACAATATCAGCTGCAAGTTCAGGTGGTGTTTGTTCTAAAGCAGTTTTGGTAGCTTCAATGATTTGTCCAACAGGTTCTGCCAAAGCTTCACAAATCTGAGCTTGATTAATCTCTATCTCTTTAGGAACTCCATTTACTAAGTCTCTTCCCCTTACTTCAATACTGGCACCAATTCCATCTTTAGGTATTTTAGCAGTAGCAATACCTTTTTTTATACGTTCTGCAGTCATTTCTCCAATTAACAAATTGTGATGACGTCTTATAAAAGCTACAATTGCTTCATCAAATTTATCACCCCCAACTCTTACAGAACGGGCATAAACTATATTGCCGAGAGATAATATAGCAACTTCAGTAGTACCTCCACCGATATCTACAACCATAGAGCCAGACGCCTCAGTCACAGGCAAATTAGCTCCAATAGCAGCTGCCATAGGTTCCTCAATTAGATATACTCTTCTAGCTCCAGCAGCTTCTGCCGATTCTTGAATAGCTCTTCTCTCAACTGCCGTAGCACCAGATGGAACACATATTACAACTTGAGGACTCACTAATGCCGATCTTTTGTGAACTTTTCTTATAAAATGTTTTATCATCTCTTCAGCTACATCAAAATCAGCGATAACACCATCTGCCATAGGTCTTATTGCTCTTATATTACCCGGTGTCTTTCCTAACATAGTTTTGGCTTCTTCTCCTACAGCTAAAACCTGAGATTTTCCTCTTATCTCAGTAATGGCTACAACTGAAGGTTCATTCAAAAGGATACCTTGGCCTTTAACATAGACTAATGTGTTAGCTGTACCTAAATCAATAGCTAAATCAGCAGAAAAAAAGCCACGTACGTATCCAAACATTTGATATTCCTTCCAAAGATTTTAAAAGCTTATTTAGTTAATTACAATTAAACTACATTTGATTAATATCTTATATTAGTAAATTAATAAATATTAATTTTTATCTTTATCAACTAATCTATTAGCAGTAATCCATGGCATCATTGCTCTAAGCTCATTACCTATAGCTTCTATTGGATGATTAGCAACTTTCCTTCTAGTCGCTTTAAAACTGGTCTGATTAACTTTGTTTTCAAGCATCCAATCTCTTGTAAATTTTCCTGATTGAATATCATTAAGTATCCTTTTCATCTCTGCTTTAGTTTCAGGTGTTATTAATCTTGGTCCAGTCACATATTCTCCATATTCGGCTGTATTACTTATTGAATAATTCATGTTAGCAATTCCACCTTCATAAATTAAATCCACTATAAGTTTTACTTCATGTAAACATTCAAAATAAGCCATCTCTGGTGCGTAACCAGCCTCAGTTAATGTTTCATAACCAGCTCTAATTAATTCAACCAAACCACCACATAAAACTGTTTGTTCGCCAAAAAGATCTGTTTCACATTCTTCTTTAAATGTTGTTTCTATTATGCCTGAACGCCCTCCACCTATTGCACACGCATATGATAGACCTATATCGTGGACATTACCTGAGATATCTTTATCAATTGCAATTAAACAAGGTACACCTCCTCCTTTTTGATATTCAGATCTTACAGTATGTCCAGGGCCTTTTGGAGCAACCATAAAAACGTCTATGTCTTTTCTTGGTTCAATTAAATTAAAATGAACATTTAATCCATGGGCAAAGGCTATTGCAGCACCTGATTTCATGTTTTGCTCAATATCTGTTCTATAAATATCCCCCTGGAGCTCATCTGGGGTTAACATCATAATAACATCAGCCCATTTAGAAGCTTCTTCAACATTCATCACCTGAAAGCCAGCTAACTTTGCTTTGTCCACGGATGTGGAATCTGATCTTAAGGCTACAGTGACATCTTTAACTCCACTATCCCTTAAATTTGCAGCATGCGCATGTCCTTGACTTCCGTATCCTACGATAACAACTTTTTTGTTTTTAATTAAATTTATGTCTGCATCTCTGTCATAATACACTCGCATCAATAGCTCCTTACGTGTTTGAAAAAATAATAAAATCTTTAATATCAGTTAAGTTAAATTTGTTCTAGTAATTTTGTTTCCGTTTTATTTCCTCTTGAAATAGCTGAAACCCCAGTTCTAGAAATTTCTGTATCGCCTAGTGATCGCATTAATTCTATAAAGGCGTCTAACTTGGAAGGTTTGCCAGTCAATTCAAAAACAAAACTGGATAAAGTCACATCTAATGTTCTTGCTCTAAATGTTTCTGCAACTCGTAAGGCTTCAACCCTGTTGGCACCTTTTATAACAACCTTAACTAAGGCCAATTCACTCTTGATAAATGGGCCTTCAAGTGTTAAATCTCGAACTATATGAACAGGTACAATTCTCAATAACTGAGACTTTATTTGTTCAATAGTCATAGAAGTACCTCTTGTAACAAGTGAAATTCTAGATAAATTACGCGCGTTATCTATTTCCGTAACAGTAAGACTTTCAATATTATAACCTCTCCCTGAAAATAGGCCGATTACTCTAGCTAACGTTCCTGGTTGGTTGTCAACAACAAGAGATAATGTTCTTGAAATTTCTTCCTCTTTAATATCATTATTTTGATATACTGACATTTTAATTACCTTATACTAATGCTAAACCTGCATCTGACATATCTTTTGGCTTATCCTCAGATCCTAAAATCATCTCGTTATGAGCGGCACCAGAGGGTATCATTGGAAAGCAGTTTTCCTCTTTTTCAACCCTGATATCAGCAATTACTGGACCTTTAGTATTGATCATTTCATCAATTGTTAGGTCTAACCTATCTATTTCTTCAACTCTTAGGCCTTTAATACCAAAACTTTTTGCAAGCATAACAAAATCAGGCAAAGATTCTGTATAACTTTCGCTATATCTTGATCCATGATTTAATTCTTGCCATTGCCTTACCATACCCATCCATTGATTGTTTAGAATAAAAATTTTAACTGGTAATTTATATTGGACAATTGTTGAAAGCTCTTGCATATTCATTAAGAAAGAAGCTTCCCCAGAAATATCAATAACCAAAGAATCTGGGTGAGCTAGTTGAACACCTATTGAAGATGGAAGACCATACCCCATAGTGCCTAAACCTCCAGAAGTCATCCAATGATTGGGCTTTGAAAACCCAAAATATTGTGCAGCCCACATCTGATGTTGACCAACTTCTGTGGTAACATAAGTGTCAATATGTTTTGTCTTATGATATAAAGATTTTATAGCTTGTTGTGGTTTTATATTCTTACCTATTTGTTTAAAACCCAAAGAATTTATCTTTTTCCATTCATTTATTTGGACCCACCAATCTAGTTTTGATTTCAAAATTTTTTGTTTTTTTAACTTTTTGATTTCTTGAATTAGTATAGTTAAAACCTCTTTGCAATCTCCAACTAAGCCAAAATCCACTGAAACGACTTTATTAATTGAAGATTTATCTATATCTATATGAATTTTTTTTGATTTAGGAGCAAAAGCATTTAACCTACCTGTAACTCTATCATCAAAACGAGCACCAACATTAAGCATTACGTCACAATTATGCATGGCCAAATTGGCTTCATAAGTCCCATGCATTCCAAGCATTCCTAAAAAATTTTTATGATTATTTGATACAGAACCTAATCCCATCAATGTAAGTGTTACTGGAGAATTTAATAAATCAACTAACTCTGTTAAAAGATTTGATGCTTTAGGACCTGCATTAATTACTCCACCACCACCATAAATAATAGGTCTTTCTGCACTTATAAGTAGCTCAGCAACTTTAGTAATCACTTTTTGATCAATCTTTGACTTGTTTTTAATTAAATTACTTTTAATTTTATTAATTTTTTTATCGTATTGAACCGTAGTTAGCTGAATATCTTTTGGTAAATCAATGAGCACTGGTCCTGGTCTTCCAGTTGAGGCAATTTCAAAGGATTCATGAATAATATCACACAATTTGTCTGCATTCTTTACTAAGTAATTATGTTTAGTACATGGTCTTGATATACCTGTGGTGTCAGCTTCTTGAAATGCGTCAGTTCCAATTAAATGTGTTGGTACTTGACCGCTAAGACAGATAATAGGAATAGAATCCATAAGTGCATCAGTTAATCCAGTAATTGCATTAGTCGCACCAGGTCCAGATGTAACTAATACACAACCGACTTTACCTGTGGATCGAGCATATCCCTCAGCTGCATGCACAGCTGCTTGTTCATGCCTTACTAATATGTGTTTGATATTTTTATTATCAAATATAGCATCATATAAAGGTAAAACAGCTCCCCCTGGATATCCAAATATAACTTCTACGCCATTTTCAACTAAAGCCTTTATTACAGCTTCAGCACCAGTAATCCTTTTAACTGCAGTCATTTTTTATAATTCTTTCATATTATTTAATCAAATTGGTTGTTAACAACAATTTTATAAATCGTCAACATGTTAATATAAAATTATAATTATATTCATAAATATAAAATTTTATTACAAATTTATTATTTTATACGGAATATAATTGTGCGAAAACCATGTAAATTGTCTTTTAACATATCTTCTAGTATCTCTTTTACTTAATTTTACAGCCTCTTCATATGAAATGTTATTATCTAAATAACTTAAAAGCCATTTAACACCTAAACTTTTTGAAATGGGAAGTGACCTGTCAATATTTGAATTATGTAATTTTTTAACTTCATCTATAGCGCCTTTAGCAAGCATATCTTCAAATCTAATTTCACATTTTTTGTATATTGATTTTCGTTCTGATGATATAAAAAATGAATAATTATTTTTGTTTACAGTTTTAACTCTAGGCTGCTCATACCAGAAAGATATATTTTTTTTTGTTTGAAGAAAAATACCATAAGCTCTAAGTAATCTATGTTTATCATTATTATTTTGCATAAACCTAGGATCAATTTGAAAATTGATTTGTCTAAATTTCTCAATACCAACCTCATTAAATTTCATTAAACTTTGGTTTTTAATCGTTTCTGATATTAATGGAATATTAACTAGGCCATTTATTACGGCATTTATGTATAACCCTGAACCCCCAACTAAAATAGGTATTTTATTTTTTAATTCTATTTGAGATAATGTTTTTTTTAGCTCTAAGAGCCAGTCTACAACCGAATAATTAATATTTGAGTCTACATATCCATATAAAAAATGAGGAACTTTTTTAATATCTACTTTTGATGGTCTTGCAGATAATAATGAAAGATCTTTATATAATTGAACTGAATCAGCATTTATTAGAGCACCATTTACCTTTTTAGCTAGCTCTATTGCTATTTTAGATTTTCCAACACCTGTAGGGCCTGCAATTATAATCATATCGTTGACATAAGAATAATTATTCTTTGATAAATCAAATAATGTCTCAACATTCAACAAACTAGACATAATAAACACAATAATATAATTAGGGCTTCATGAAACAATTTTTATTAATTTCTAATACTACAGAAAAAAAGATTAACAATAATATTCTAAATTATTTATCAAAAAAATTAGAAGATATATCATTTAAAGACACAAATTTTAGAGAATTAAGTCCGCAAAAAGCTTATGAATTAGAACTTAAAAATGAAGAAATTAATCTAGAACTTAAAAAATCTACTAAAAATTTCCTTTTGCAAAATAATATTGACTGTAATTTTATAAAAGAAAGAAAAGATAGGAGAAAAAAATTACTTTTAGCTGACATGGATAGCACAATTATTAGAGAAGAAAGTCTAGATGAACTTGCAAAGCGGATTGGCAAAGAAAAAAAAGTTATTAAGATTACGAATGAGGCAATGAATGGTAAAATTGATTTTAAAAAAGCATTATTAGAGAGGGTAGCAATTCTTAAAGATCAACCTGCTGAGATATTAGAAGAATTAAAAACAAGTATAAATATCAATGATGGAGCTATGGAGTTAATTAAAACTATGAATCACAATAATGCAATTACTGTTCTTGTGTCTGGTGGTTTCACTTTTTTAACTGATTATATAAAAAAATCCCTGGGTTTTGAACATGCCCACGCTAATTCACTTGAAATTTGTACTAACAATTCAAACAAAATGTATATAACAGGTAAAGTTATAGACCCAATTTTAGATAAACATGCAAAAGTTTGGTACTTAGATGATTATGTAAGAAAGAATAAACTAGATTATGAAGAGACTATATGTGTTGGAGATGGAGCAAATGATATTGAAATGATCAAAAAAGCTGGTTTAGGAGTTTCATATAATGGTAAAAAAGCATTGGAAAAGGAGGCCAATCTTCATTTTAAGACAACAAACCTTTTAGGATTATTGTATGCACAAGGATATAGTGACAAACAAATAATTTCCTAATTTTTTTATTTTAACTCTAGTGCAACAAATCTACTGCCATTTTCAACTTTTACTAATAACAATAAGGCTTTTCTCTTCTGCTTTAGAGCATTCTTAATTGCTTCATCAACAACTTTAAGGGAATTAACCTCAATCTGACCAACTCTTATAATAACCATACCAGGTGTAAGACCAGCACCTTGGGCAGAACTATTTTCTTGGACAGATGTAATTATAACACCTTTATCAATATTCTTAAGTTTGAATTTTGACTTGTTTTTGCTGTTTAACTCTTCTGCAGCAAAGCCAAGTTTATCATATACCTTAGATTTTATATTTTCAGAACTTGTTTTACCTATTAAATTTTCTTTCTCTGCTAATTCAAGCTCACCTAATGTCACATTAAGCGTTAATTCTTTTCCGTTTCTCAAAATTACCAATGGAACGGATTCACCAACGGGAGTTCCAGCAACAACCTTTGGGAGTTCTTTCATATTTTCAATTTCGATATTATTGAATTTTAATATAACGTCTCCAGTTTTCACACCAGCTTTTTCAGCAGGACCACCCTCAGTAGCTGAAGAAACTAATGCACCTTTTGCTGTTTTCATACCTAAACTGTCTGCAATTTCTTTAGAGATTTCTTGAATGAGTACACCAAGCCAACCCCTTTTTGTTCTACCAAATTCCTTAAGTTGATCTGTAACCTGTTTAGCTAAATTGGATGACACTGCAAATCCAATGCCGACTGATCCACCCGATTGGGAGAAAATGGCAGTATTAATTCCTACTACCTTGCCATTCATATCAAATAGTGGGCCACCTGAATTACCTCTATTAATTGATGCATCAGTTTGAATGTAATCATCATATGATCCTGACAAGTTTCTACCCCTCGCGGATACGATACCAGCTGTAACTGTACCACCAAATCCAAAAGGGTTTCCAATTGCCATCACCCAATCTCCAACTCTTAGATCATTAGAGTCAGCAAATTTTACAGCTTTTAGTTTTGTTTTCTTAGGCTCAATTTTTAAAAGTGCAACATCTGTTTTTGGATCCTTACCAACAACTTTAGCCTCAAAAGACGTATCATCATATAGGATGACCATAATTTTTTCGGCATTGTCTATTACATGATTATTAGTAATTATATATCCAGTTTCGTCTATGATAAAGCCTGAACCTAAGGATTGAGCTCTTCTTTTTTTACCATTTGGCTTCTCAAATTGTTTAAAAAAATCTTCAAATGGAGAACCTGGTGGAAAAGAAGGCATTTCTCTTGATCTCTGTTCAATAACTGTAGTCGTAGAAATATTTACTACAGAAGGACTCAGTTTTTCAGCAAGATCTGCAAAACTTTCAGGGGCACTTTTAGCACTGACTAAATTAATTGAAAAAAGTAATACAAAAATGTTAAAGCTAACTATGAGACCATAATTTTTAAAACAATTTGATATATGAGACATGTGTTCACCGCATTATTAATTTAATATTTTATGCCTAAACAAAAAGGCAGATTTAAGGCTAAACCTTTTAGCTCTACAATTTAATAAGAAAGAATTTATTTTATTATAACTTAATTACCAGCTTGTTTGCCAAAAAAACTAAAAAAATCACTATCAGGACTCAATAACATTGTTGTACCGTCGTCAGAAAAAGTATTTTCATATGCAAGCATTGATCGGTAAAACTTAAAAAACTTTTCGTCTTGACCAAAAGAATCTGAATATATTT
>CABYBQ010000009.1 GCA_902517275.1 uncultured SAR116 cluster alpha proteobacterium | reverse complement strand
GTATGAACCAAAAGATATAATAAATAGATTTAAGCGTATAGTGGAAGATGCCGTAAGAAGTAGAGACTTATCCTTAACTGAGAGGAAGCAATTGATTCAATCTTTTAAAGAATCAATATCTGGTTACACCTATTTTGAAAAATAATAAATTGCTAAAATTTTAGGAGATTTAAATGCAAAGTGTTTTAGTTATTGGTGCAGGCGGTGTAAGTAATGTGACAATTCACAAAATGGCAAAACTTTCAAAAGTTTTTACTAACATAATTTTAGCCAGTAGAACTCTGAATAAATGCTTAAAAATTAAAAACAGTGTGAAAACAAAATATAAAGTTAATATTACAATTATAGAGTTAGATGCCGATAATCTTAATGAAACTGTCGCTATAATCAACAAATTTAAACCCTTTTTAGTAGTTAATCTGGCACTTCCTTATCAAGATCTTAATATCATGGATGCTTGTCTTATTACAAAAACACATTATTTGGATACTGCCAATTATGAGCCGAAAAATGAAGCAAAATTTGAATATAAGTGGCAATGGGATTACATGAAAAGTTTTGAAGAAAAAGGAATTATGGCACTTTTAGGATCTGGTTTTGATCCTGGCGTAACAAACGTTTTTACTGCTTATACGAAAAAACATTATCTCGATTGCATAGATAGTTTAGACATTCTAGACTGCAATGATGGAGATCATGGCCATCCATTTGCTACAAACTTTAATCCCGAAATCAATATTAGAGAGGTAACATCTAATAGTAAATACTGGGAAGATAAACAATGGAAAATTGGTCCTGCCCTGAAAAATAAAGTATCATTTAATTTTCCTGAAATTGGTCTTAAGAATATGTATCTTATGTATCACGAAGAATTAGAAAGTCTTATCAAACATTTTCCAGAAATAAAAAGAGCTAGGTTTTGGATGACTTTTGGCGATAGCTATTTAAAATATCTTGAAATACTCGAAAATATTGGAATGACATCAATTGTGCCAGTAAATTATAATGGAGTAGAAATAGTTCCATTACAATTTTTAAAAACCGTTCTTCCAGATCCTGGTAGTCTTGGTGAAACAACAAAGGGTAAAACATGTATTGGTACAATTATTACCGGTAGAAAAAATAACATAGAAAAAACATTTTATACTTATAATATATGTGATCATGAAGATTGCTACGATGAAGTTGGAAGTCAAGCAGTTTCATACACAACAGGTGTTCCTGCAATGATTGGAGCACTGTTGATGCTACAAAAAAAATGGTTCAGACCTGGTGTATGGAATATAGAACAGTTTGACCCAGATCCATTTATGAAACTTCTTAATCAACATGGGTTACCCACTAAAACTATTCAATTAAACGATAGTCTGAATTTTTAGAGTTTAAAATGTTACAAACAATGGGTGGAAACCCCAAAAATTTTAATAAACTTGATTTGAAAAGATTACCAAGTCCGTGCTTTGTAATAGACAAAATAGCATTACAAAATAACTTGGAAATTTTATTTGAACTTAAAAAAGAAACAAACATAAAAATTCTAATTGCTTTGAAAGCTTTTTCAACTTTTTCACTTGCAGACTTAATATCAGAATACTTAGATGGTGCATGTTGTTCAGGTTTATATGAAGCTAAGTTGGCAAATAAATATTTTAAAGGGGAAATCAGTACATATTCACCTGCATTTAAAAAAGATGAGTTTGATGAAATTTCTAAAATATCTGATCATATTATTTTTAATTCATTTAACCAAATCAATACTTTTTATGATATTTCTAAAAAATTTAATAATGAAGTTGGGGTAAGAATTAACCCACTCTATTCAGAAGTTGAAATTAATAAGTACAGTTCTGCGGGAATTAGTTCTCGTTTAGGTGTACATTTAAAAGATTTAATTACTTACGATATAGACAAAATTGATGGAATTCATTTTCATTCATTATGCGAACAAAATTTTAAACCCTTGGAAAATACATGGAATGAATTAAAAAATTCACTGACACCATTAATTACTAATATAAAGTGGATAAATTTAGGCGGTGGTCATCATATCACAAGAAAAGATTATCAGCTTAATGAACTAAAATATTTTTTGAAAAAAGTTTCTAATGAGACAAATTGTCAAATATATATTGAACCTGGAGAAGCAGTAGTTTTAGATAGTGGTATTTTAGTTGGAGAAATACTAGATTTTTTTAAACCTAGTAATCCACTATCTCCAAATATTGCGATTACAGATATAAGTGCCACATCACACATTCCAGACGTAATTGAAGCACCATATAGACCTGCTCTTCTTAACGAACCAGATAAAGGACATAAAATTATTTTAGGAGGACCTAGTTGTCTAGCTGGTGATATAATTGGTGAATATAATTTTAATGATATTCCAAAAATAGGAGAAAGGATAGCTCTACTAGATCAAGCACATTATACTATGGTAAAAACTAGTTTTTTTAATGGTGTAAAGTTGCCATCTATAGCAATTTGGGACAGTGAAACAGACGATTTAGAAATTATTAAAAGCTTTTCATTTAAAGACTTCGAAAATAGATTATCATAAGAGCATATAAATTATGGATAATAAAAATAATCACTTTTTAAACTCAGAGCTTTCTAAAGAAGAAAAAAATAAAGATAAAGCTAAATTTCATATTGTGCCAGTTCCATTAGAAAAAACAGTGTCATATGGTAAAGGCACCTCTAAGGGGCCTCAAGCCATTATTAAAGCTAGTAATGAATTAGAACGGTATACTGGTAAAAGTATACCTTGCGTCCACGGAATACACACACATCCGCTTCTAAATTGTAGTAAGCCATTAAAAGTAATTATGAGTGATATTGAAAATATTACTAAAAAAATAAGTAAGCAAAATAAGATACCCGTCACATTAGGCGGCGAACATGGAATTACTTATGGTGCAGTTAACGGTATTTTCAAAGGATTAGATTTACGTAACAAAGATGATATTGGAATAATACAAATTGATGCCCATGCTGATTTGAGACAAAATTATGGAAATGAAGTTCATTCTCATGCTAGCGTAATGTATCTTCTTGGTAATGAAAAATATAAAATTGCACAATTGGGAGTGCGTGCATTAAGTGAAGAAGAAGTTGAAAATAGAAAAATTTTAAAAGTTTTATTTTTGGACGCACAAGATATTTATTATAAAAAAAAATTTAAATTACCTTTAAATTTTCCAAAAAAAGTATACTTATCATTCGATGTGGATGGATTAGATCCTTCTGTTATGCCAGCAACAGGTACCCCTGTTCCAGGAGGTTTAGGATATTATGAAAGTCTAAATTTAATCAAAGAACTTATTAAAGGCCGAGAAGTTATAGGGTTTGACGTTGTCGAATTCTCTCCAATAAAAAATTTTATTGCTTATGATTTTACAGTAGCTTCTTTGGTATATGAAATAATGGAATTAATTAATCTTAATGACTAAAAATCATTGATTTTGCATCCATTTTTCAGCATCTAGAGCGGCCATACAACCCATACCTGCAGCTGTTACTGCTTGTCGATAAATTTTGTCAACGCAATCACCAGCTGCAAAAACACCTTCGATATTCGTTATAGATGTTCCAGGTTTTTGAGCAACAATATAACCTTCTTCATCCATTTCAAGAACTCCTTTAAATGGTTCAGTTGAAGGACTGTGTCCAATAGCGACAAAAACACCTTCAACTTTAATTATCTCAGTTTTTTCTGAATATTTATCTTTAATTTCTAATGAATTAACTCCCTTTTCGTCTCCTAATATTTCACTTACAATATTATTCCAAATTACATTTATATTCTCCTTTGCAAAAAGTCTTTCTTGCAAAATTTTTTCTGCTCTTAGCTCATCTCGTCTATGAATTAATGTCACCTTTGAACAAATATTGGATAAATATAAAGCCTCTTCAACAGCTGTATTACCACCCCCAATAACAGCAACTTCTTTGTTTCTGTAGAAAAAACCATCACATGTAGCACATGCAGAAACTCCTTTTCCGTTAAATTTATTTTCACTTTCAAGACCTAACCACTTAGCTTGAGCACCCGTAGCTATGATAACTGTATTTGCAGACAATATGCTTTTTGAGTCTAATGAAATAGTTTTACTATCTTTTTTAAAATCAACATGAATAACTACATCATTTATTATCCGCGCTCCAACATTTAAGGCTTGTGACCTCATTTGTTCCATCATCCAAGGTCCTTGAACAACATCAGCATAGCCAGGATAATTTTCGACATCAGTCGTAATTGTTAATTGACCCCCAGGCTGGATTCCTTCTATAACTAAAGGTTTCAAATTTGCCCTTGCAGCATAAATAGCTGCGGTAAGCCCTGCAGCACCAGACCCAATTATAACAACTTTTTCCATTTGATTTTTCATCCTAAAACTCTTTGTCCTTTAAAAACTATTGTTCTTTTACCATTCAAAAAAACTCTATTTTCTGAATGAGCTTTTAATGCTCTATAGAGAACTCTCGCTTCTATATCCCTTCCCATTGAAACTAAATCATTAGGCATCATTTCATGGTCAACTTCTTGTGTGTCCTGTTCAATTATAGGTCCTTCATCCAATTCTTTTGTAACGTAATGAGCTGTCGCACCAATAACTTTAACACCTCTTTCATAGGCCTGATGATACGGTTTTGCCCCTTTAAAACTAGGCAAAAAACTATGGTGAATATTAATAATCTTTCCCTCAAATTCATTTGTAAAATCTTCGGAAAGCACTTGCATATACCTTGCTAGTACTATTAATTGTATGTCATTATTATATATGATTTCTTTAATCTTAACTTCTTGATTTTTTTTATTTGTTTTGTTAATTGGCATAAAATAAAAAGGTATTTTGGAAAATCTGGCAATGTCTTCAGCAATTTTATGATTTGAAATAATTGCTTTAACATTTAAATTAAGTGATTTGCTTCTTATTCGAAAAAGAAGATCATTTAAGCAGTGGTCAAATTTTGAAACCATCATTATCGTATTCATAGAACTTTCAATTTCACCTAGGAAAAATTCTGCATTTAATTCCTTTGATAACAAATTTAAATTATGCTCTAATTTAATCAATATACTTGGATTATGAAGTGTAAAACTTTGCCTAATAAAAAAATTTCCATTTTGGTGGTCTGTAAATTGTTTAGACTCGACAATATTACATCTAGAATTTGCTAGTAAAGTAGAAATTTTTGAAACAATTCCTATTTGATCTCTGCAGGATAATTTTAAAACATGTGTTTCAATTTTATTTATCATGGTTACCTAATACATTTTTTATAAATTTGAAACAACATTATATAACTAATATTTAAGAAAATTTTTTGAAACTTCATAAAATTCATCAGGATTTTCAATATGTAAAAAATGTCCTACATTTTGAATTTCATGAAATAAAATGTTTGGAAAAAAATTTTTAAAAATTTGAAAATGATTTTCATTAACATAATCACTTTTTTGTCCATAAATACATAATGATTTTGTATCAACATTTTTATTTTTATCAATTTCAGGAAATGATCTTAAATGATTCATTGCTTTTTTTATTGCAGTCAAATTTATTGTCCATTTATATTTTCTATCACCAAGTTTTATGTTTTGTAATAAGAAAGACCTTAAAAATTTTAGTTCGATTTCGTTTGATAGTAATTCATCTGCATGATCTCTATTTTTAACTAAATTTAGATCTAAATTAAACAATGCGTTAATTATATTTTGATTATCATTGGGATAATTAATTGGAGCAATATCGGCTATAATTAATTTATTTATGTAGTGCGGTCTTAATAAGGTAATTAACATTGCTAATTTTCCACCCATAGAATGACCTAACAAGTTAGTTTTCTCTATATCTAGATAATTAAATAAATGAAAAATATCTTCCATCATTAAATTATAGGACATATTTTCCTTAAAAATATTTCCACCATGATTTCTTAAGTCAACTGTAAAAACTACAATTTCTACATTTTGACTTATCTTTTTTGCAAAAGATTGCCAATTTTTTCCTCTTCCATAAAGACCATGGAAAATAAATAATGTTTTACTTTGCTCTGCAATTAACGATTTAATGTTTTTGTTATACTCTTTTATCCTTCCACTTTGGTATATTTCGAAATTGATCATATTAATAACTTTTGAAATGGTTAAATAAGAATTTAAAATTATGATAAATCTGTCGTAAAGTATATGTGATTTTAATGAAAACTAAATAGGTTTAAAATGGGTCAAATAGTTAAACTAAACTTCTCATGCATAAATGATAATAGGAATACAAATTATGAACATAAAGTTTATGAACAAAAATTAATAAGAATTAGAGACGATATAGAAGATTATCTTCGTCAAGTTTCAGTAAATGAAAAAGATGAACTTGCTGTTGCCTTAGCTGCTGGAAGATATGCTGCTATGAAGCTTGCGCAATTAACTGGAGAAAATGATACAAAAGAATTTTTTCAAGACTGTATTAAAACAACCTTGAGTAATTGAGATACAAGCTTATTTAAATTATTTATGATATCCTAGTTATGCTTCCAGATACTTCTGCACCGAGATCTATGGAAAGAGCATTAGTTTTCAAATTACCTTCAATTTTAGCGCTACTAGCCACATTCAAAACATTAGCTGCCACCTCACCCTTTACTAGACCACCCAAAGTAACTTTATCAGCAATTAGATTACCGTCAAATATACTATTAGCCTCTAATAGAACATCTTTAGCCCTCAATTCTCCCTTGAATCTTCCAGCGACAACAACAGAAGATCCCGCAGAATCAAGGTTACCCTCCATCACTAATTCTTCTGATATGTATGTAACTTCACTCATAATAAATCCTTATAAATTTCTTAATTAATTTTACTAAGATTGCTCTTCCTGAGCATCTTCTTCATTCTCTTCTTTTTCATTTACATTATTTGTTTCAGCTTCGTTCCAATTATGAACTACCCTACAATTTAGAGCTGCTCCTCTATCCATTTGTAAAGATTTATAATGTACTTCACCGCTTATACGTGATGTTTCGGTAAGCCAAACACTATCAGCTTGCATTTTACCCTCATATTCACCAGCAATAACGACTAGTTCAGAATCCACAGAACCAAGAAACTTACCAGATGATCCAATCGTAACCTTCTCAGTTGTCAAGTCAGCTTCAACGTATCCATTTATTTCTATTGATCTGGCATTAGATATTTTTCCACTAAAGCGTGCCCCTGATCCTAATATTGCTTGTTTGTTAGCCATAAATAATCTCCCTTAGTTTTTACTTTTTCTTTTACCAATTTGAGCTTCAACTACAGCTCCTTCTTCAATTGAAATATTTTCATAAAAAACTTCACCAGAAATTTTACCAGTAGATTTTATTGAAATAACATCTCCTGATACTTGCCCATCACATTTTCCTGAAATGGTAACTACATCAGCATCTATATTGCCTTTTAACGAACCAGTATCCTCAACAGATAAACTATGACACTTTATATCTCCTACGACTGATCCTAATAAGACTAAACCACCATCAGCAGAAATCTTACCTTTAATTTTCATATCTTTTGAAATAACTGATTTATCAGTTTCAGTATCGTTTGTTTTTCCTAACATTATGGAAATCCTTTTGCTAATTGATTTAAAAATTAGTCACTTAATTTACTATTATTAAAATAATATTACTACAAATAAACTTAAAAGAAAAAATTTATTTAAAAAGTATTTATTTGGTATGAATGATGCAATTAACTTGCCATAATAATTAATTTAATTAAAAAATTCAGAGTGACACATAATGGCAGAACAAATTATAGATTTAAGAGATCGCATAGAACAAATGCGCATACAGATAGAAAATGAGGCTGTAGAACAAATTTCTAAAGATGCACACTTAGAAATTCATCAACAAACTAGTAACTCAAATATTTCCTTATCTATGGAAAATAAAAAAGATTATGCGAATCAAAATCCTAATATACAAAACGAAGCAAATCATTTTAACAATAATGAAACAAAAATTAATAATCCAAGCCTTAAAAGTGAAACTTTTCCAGCAGTTAGCTTATCAGTAAAAAATCCTGTTTCTAGTAAGGTATTAATTTTTATGGTTTCATTACAAATTTTGTCAAATATTGGGATTTTGTATTTTTTGTACCTAGGTATGGAGTAGTTAGTGGTCAATGCCACATTTAATAAATTTGGTAAAAAACTTCCTCCTGTTAAGACTGGTCAACGTTTTGGAGAAGAGGTAAAAAAAGATAAAAAAGTAGGGTTGTTTTCTGAAAGACGTTTTTTGATTTTTACTAAAAAAGGACCAATTGAAATTGCTTTTAAACCAGTACACTATACTAGTGTGTTAATAACAACTATTATTGGTTTGACTAGCATAATTTATTGGTCTGCTAAAGGTATTTACTCTGCTATAGATGTAGCAAAAAAAAATGACATAATTACTGAAGCTTCAGCAAACATCAATGAATCAATAGAAAATGACTCAGATACTAACGTGAATTTTAATGTTGAAGATCAATCAAATATAACACTTCCAATTCTAAAAAAAACAAAAGCCGATTTTAGCAGTATTGACGATTATAAAGCTATGAAAAGTGAAAATATCAATCAAAAAACATTTGTTCAAGAAAGTAACTTAGGAAAAAAATTAGAATTAAAAAAATCAACAAATAACCTTGATCAGGACTTAAAAAATAATGTTATTTTCAAATCGACCACCATTATTGCTAATAATAACAAGGTTTTAGATTTATTTAACAAAACTTCCCGAAATCAAGACATCCCATACAAAGCAATAAATAAATTATCCAATGAAAGCAATATCTCAATCTCTGATAGTTACAAATCTGATTTATATGAAAAAAAGCAATTTCCTAAACCACCTAAACTTAATGATAAGGTAAAAAGTTTACGTTTTATTGCTTCTGTTGATAATGAACTTCTTCAAATGGAAAATGTATTTAAGTCAATAAAGGTTGAGCTAAAAAACAAAGATTTAGTCAGTGTTGCCTCAATTATTAAAGACAATAAATCAATAGATCCTGATAGTGATAATTTTTTTAGAAGCCTAAAAACTCGCCTTAACCTTCTTGCAATATATAAAGATGCCCTTCAAGATATACCTCTTAAACCTCCTATGGAACATTACTACGTTTCTAGTCCGTATGGACCAAGAAAACATCCTGTTACGGGCAAATATAGAATGCATCATGGCATTGATTTGGCTGGTACTTGGCAAGAAAATATTTCTGTTTCAGCAGATGGAATAGTTGTTTTTGCTGGTTATCATGGTTCCTTTGGAAAAGTAGTCCGTATCAGACATAATTATGGTATAATGACAACATATGGACATTTAGCCAAAATAAGCGTTAGAAGTGGAGATATAGTAAATGAAGGTCAAGTTATAGGTAAAATGGGCAGAACTGGTAAGGTTAAAGGAGCTCACCTTCATTATGAAATTTCTGTTAATGGAAAGTCTCAAAACCCTGCTACTTATATAAAAATAGGAAGAAGCCTTCTAAGCAGAACAAGTTTAAAGGGTTATGTAATTAAAAATTAAATTATAATTTTATTTGGCACAACTAATGCATTCACTTTATGGTAAATAAGGAGATTGAGTCATGTTGTCAAAACATATTACTAAGTCAAGAATTGATACACAACAACAAATATTAAATAATATTAATGAATATTTCATAAAAATTGATTATTACGATCAAAAAGGTAAAAAGAATTTTGAATACAGCGTTCCTTTAAGATGTATATTTAATAATAACGCAAATCTCCCTGAAAATAATTTAAATCTTGAATATTACTAATTTAACCAGTAGCAAGACTTTGTAATCTTGCCTCTCTTCTTCTTTGAGAACTAGATGGTATATTGAGCATATCTCTATACTTAGCTACAGTCCTTCTTGCAACATCCATCCCTTCCTTATTTAATATTCCAGCTAATTTATCATCGCTCAAGGGTTTAGATGCAATTTCAGACGAAATTAACATTTTAATTGTCTCTCTTACTGCTGACGCAGCATGCGTTTCTGAGTCTTCTGAACTGGCAATAGAAGCAGAAAAAAAGTTTTTTAACGGCATTACTCCCCATTCAGTAAAAATTAATTTACTATTAGTTACTCTTGAAACTGTACTTTCATGCATTCCTATAGCGTCAGATATATCTTTAAGTATCATAGGTTTCATATGATTAAGACCATGCCTAAAAAAACCAACTTGTTTTTTAACAATCTCTGCAGTAACTTTTACGATAGTTTTATTTCTTTGTTCTACAGCTTTTTTTAACCAACGTGCTTCTCCTATTTTTTCATTAGCGAAGTAAGTGCCTTTCTCATCAAAATTATAATTGCTAATTTCGGTAACATAATCCTCATCAATTTCTACAGTTGGCAAATTTGATTTGTTTAAATCAATACGCCAACCCTTTTCAGATTTTGATACAATAATATCTGGTTGATCTATAATCATATTATCTTCATGAAACTGTTCAGCAGGTTTTGGGTTTAAAGTTTTGATAATTTTAATCATTCTAAAAAGTTCTTTTTCGGGAACGTTACACAGCCTACTAATCTGTTTAAATTTTCCAGTAGGTAAAAGTTGTAGATTTTTTAAAAGAATTTCGTAACCTTTATTATAACACTTATTATCAATTAATTGATATTTTAAACACTCAGATAAATTTTCAGAGAATATTCCAACTGGTTCTAGTGTTTTTAATTTTTGAAGTGTGTTCGATATTATATCACACTTTACATTTAAATCATCTGCTACCTCAGTTATTTTCGATGTGAACCAACCACTAGGATGTAAATAGTCAATCATTCCAATTGCAATTTCTTTGAAATCTTTATTTTTAAACTCAATATTAATTTGATTTACCAAATATTCTTTTAAAGAAATTTTGTTTTTTAATGTTTTTTCTATTACTTCACCTGCAGATATAATATTCCCTGAATTAAGAGTTTCCTTATCATATAATTTTTTATTTTCATCATTTGCATTTGAAGATAGATGAGAGTCAAAAGTATTTTCTAAATCAATTTTATTTTCCTTTTGCAATAAATTAGAAGTATCATTTAAGTTTTCACAAACATTTGGGTTTATTTTTTCATTATCCAAAAGTTTATTCTGTGATAATTCTTTTTTTTCTTGTAAGAACGGATTTTCCATTTGTGCTTTTTCTATAAATTCAGTCAGTTCAATATTAGTTAATTGTAATAATTTAATAGCTTGTTGTAATTGAGGCGTCATAATTAATGACTGGTTTTGTTTAATTTTAAGCTGTTGTGCTAATTTCATTTCAACCTCCACTTTTATTTTTTTTGACAGTGAAGAAAAGAAAGCAGGAATATTAAGCAATAGCAAAATCATAATTTGACAAAAAAATATGACAAAAAAATGACTGAAAATGATTTTTTAATTATTTAAAAATAAAGTAGATACAATGGATTAGTATTGCTTTATAATTTATTGTATTGAAAATTTATTTTTTTTTTTTATTTAATTTTGTTATGATTTATAGAATGTCAATTAATTGGCACATATTTTTTATATTAAATGAAAGGTATTAATAAAATTTTAAAATCCTCAAAAAAAATTAAAACAGAACAAAAATGTCAAAATTGTCAAATTATTCGTATTTTTTTGCTTAGTGTTGTTTTCTTAATTATAATAGCTTTAATTCAAAGCGATAAGTTACATTATTTAAACTTTGTTACACCATTAAATGCTGCCATATCAATAATATCCTTAGGTCTAATAATGTTCTTTATAAAGTTGACAAAATATTTTTTAGAAAAGAAACATAATTGATCTATTACCGATCACGAACTAGCCTAACATAGTTAGGAATGAAACCAGGAAATCTTCCAAAAGTATGGCCAGTATAAAAATTTACAGTCCATAGAAATTTTGGTTGCCATGGATTTTTTTCACTAGTCCAAAAAGACTCTGGTGGTGTATTGGGAAATATTTCTTTATTTATTTTAACTTTTTTACACTTTGTACAAATTATTTTTTCTAGTTCTGTTCTATTAGGCAATCTCCACTTACCTTTGAGTTGTTCGTTAGCTTGAAATATAGCTGTTTTAATTTCACTAAATTTGAGTTTCACAGGATTACCAACACATGTTTTATTTTCCCAAACCATTCCAACTGGACAAGTCAACCATTCTAACTTTTGACTTAGGTCAATAACATAATATCCTCTTGAAATAAAATTATTAGCCCATACAGTGTTGATATTTAAGCTTAATAAGAATATTATAAATAATAAACTGATCTTGTAGAATGATATTTTAATGAGTAACATGAAAGCCTCTAAAAATAATTTTTATTTTAACAACAGTTTGGTCTCATTCTTGCAGAATTTGTGCCTAATATCATTATTTTATATTTAAAAAGGCAAAAAAATGGATATAGCTTCTCTAATTGGTCTAATAGGAACTCTAGGAATGATAGCTGGGGCGATGATCTCATCTGGTGGTTTAGGAATGTTTGTTGATACCCCATCTATGTTAATTGTTTTTGGGGGAACTTTTTTTGCTGTTATGTATAGATCAACTTTACCAATATTTTTATCATCTTTTGGAACACTAGTTAAAGTTTTTATGCCAGGTGTAAAAAAACATGATGAATTAATCACACGTTTAACTGAATTAGCAGGAATAGCAAGAAAAGATGGAATGATGGCATTGGAAGGTCAAGAAGTTCCTGACAAATTTTTTGAAAAAGGCCTACAAATGCTTGTTGATGGAGCAGATGAAACAAAATTAACTGATCAATTAAATAGAGAACTTAAAGCTATGAAGACTAGACATGAAAATAGTACAGGTGTTTTTCAGGCTTGGGTTGATCTAGCTCCTGCGATGGGAATGATCGGAACCTTAATTGGATTAGTTGCTATGTTAGGTAACATGGCAGACCCTAAAGCAATTGGACCCGCTATGGCTGTTGCATTATTAACGACTTTATATGGTGCTATGATTGCAAACTGTATTTTCATGCCTATTGTGACTAAGTTAGAAGGATACTCTGCTCATGAACTTTTATATAGAGAGATGGTAGTGATGGGGTTGAAATTTATATCAAGAGGTGAAAGTCCAAGAAATATTACAGATCAACTAGTTGCAAATTTACCACCAAAAATTCAAGCTCAAATTGAAGAAGCTGCTTAAAAGTTTATACTTAATAGGATTATATTATGGCTGAAGCTCAAGTTGAAGAAGTAGAAGAAGAAGAATGTCCTAAATGCCCTCCGAAAGGAGCTCCAGCTTGGATGGCAACATTTGCAGACATGGCAACTCTGTTAATGGCATTTTTTGTTTTGATTTTATCTTTTGCTGAATTTAACGTTCCCAAATTTAAACAAATAAGTGGTAGCTTAAAAAATGCATTTGGAATTCAAAGAATTGTTCCAGTTGTAGAACAACCAAAAGGTACTACAGTTCTATCTCTAAATTTCAGTCCGTCTCCAGCACCTTCTGTTACTAAGAATTTAAGACAGCAGACATCAGATTCTGAGCAAAAGAACCTAGATCTTAAATCAGAAACAGATGAAGGTGATAGTGCTAAAAGCAATTCTAAGGAAAACTTAGACGCTAAAAAATTAAGTAAAGAAATAATTGACCAAATTCAGTCTGAAAATGTAACAGTTGAAACAATAAATGATAAAGTGTTAGTGAGTGTTAATACCGAAAACAAATCATCAGAAGAAATTTCAGAATTAATTAAAGATACAGTTGATGCCGTGGAAACCGCGAGAGAGAATACAGGAGCAACTGATACAGATGTCCTTATAGGAGGTATCGATCAAGATATTAAATCTATGGCCTCCGCAACTATTGAAAATCAGTCTCTTAAAAATCAAGTCAGCAACCTAGAAAAACAAAATTCTGAAAGTGTAAAAGCAATTCAAGAAAAAAAACAAAAAGCAGAATTTAGTGAAGATCAACTAAGAGTTGCACTAAAACAAGAAATTGGTAAGGGTTTAGCTGAAGTTCAAAGGGAAAAAGACAGAGTAGTTGTTACAGTAGGGTCTGCTGGTGCATTTAGTTCTGGCTCAGCAAAGTTAACAAAACAAGCAAGAGCTATAATGCAAAAAATTGCTAAAGTTAGTGGTAAAGGAGCAGGTCAAGTCAATGTTTCTGGACATACGGATGATGTGCCTTTGATTTTTGGAGGTCAGTTCAGAGATAATTGGGATTTAGCTGCTGCAAGAGCTTCTAGTGTAGTTCAGGAGTTGTCTAAGGCTAAAACCATACCTTCTGAAAAATTGAAGGCAATTAGTTTTGGTGAGACAAAACCACTGGAGCAAAATGACACAAGAGAGGGAAGAGAAAAAAATCGAAGAATTGAAATTGAAATTAAATATTGATATAATTAATATTTTAAAATTAGATTTATTGGAAACTAACAATGGATGACTCAAATTTAATTACCAAACTACCTGATGAAGGTTATTCTCCAGAAGCAATAGCAAATTTAGATGGAGCTGTTGAAGAATTTGCTGAATCTCTGATAGTTATTAAACCAGAGGATGCAAACATTGCAGTCTTTCGAAGTCTTCAAATAATAATGAATGGTCGTAAAAGAAGAATAGGTGATTTAGGTAATGTAGAATCACCTGATGATCCAATGAAAATTCAATTAATGATCTATAATAAAGAGCATATTGAAGAGGTGTTGGAATTTATAAAGAAAAATGGTTTTCCTGCTAAGAATGAAGAAGGATCCCAATTTATTCACATCAGAGTGCCTAAGCCTTCACGAATGCAATTAGAAGAACTTGGTGATGATGTAATTAGAAGAACGAATGCAGTTATAGCACGTTTAGTTAAAATCAAAACTAATACAGGTTTAAGAATCCGAGCTGCTGTGGAAAAAGAATTTATTGATCAACGTATTGCTGGTGTAGCTACAAAAAAAATAGATGTAAATTTAGAAAGATGCTCAAAAGAAATTAAAATTATTGGTTTAATGAAGAGAAAAAAAATACTTGGTAGTTTTTTTAAACCTGTTGAAAGGGATGATGCTGATTTTCTTAAAATAATAAGCAGAAGATTAAAATTAGAAAAAAGTAAAGTTGAAAATGAAAATCAATTACGTATACAAACTGAGGCATTAATAAGTAAAAATCAAAGTAATGAAACAGCCAACCTCGATGGTGTATCAGCTATTAACCAGAATGTAAGTCCCACTCAGGATACTATTTCTGTCAATTAAGAGTTTGTTATTGTTCTATATATGGATTATTTCCTTTTCTATACATAATTCTTACAGGCAATCCATATAAATTAAAGTCCTCCATAATTGATGCGGCTAAAAAACGTTTGTAACTATTTTGAAGATTATCTGGACTTGACATAAATACTGCAAAGGTAGGAGGTTTAACATTAACTTGTGTAATATATCTAATATTATTTTTTTTACCCTTAAATAAAGGAGGGGGATTATTTTCAATAATAGGAGCTAACCATCTATTTAGCTTTCCAGTTGAAATTCTAATATTTAGTCTTTTTTTAATATCTAAAACCATTTCAAATAATTTTTCTATACCTTGATTTTGCAGACCAGATATAAAAATAATGGATATTTTTTTAATTTGAGATAAAGAAATTTTTAGCTTATTGATTATTTCATCTTTAATTATTTTTTTATCTAATACTTTATCCCACATATTTGCTCCAATAATTAAACCTCTCCCTTCTCCGATAATCATACGCGCAATAGTCAGATCTTGTTTATCAATACCTTTTGAAGCATCAATAAGCAAAATACAAATATCACTGTATTTTATAGTTCTTAAAGTATCATTAACCATATCTTTTTCTAATATGTTTATAACTTTTGCCTTCTTCCTTAATCCTGCAGTATCAATAATGGATATTAATTCGTTATTATAATTCCATAAAACCTCAATAGAGTCCCTAGTAATTCCTGCCTCAACACCAGTAACTAATCTTTTTTGGCCTATGACTTTATTTATTAATGTAGATTTTCCTGTATTTGGACGGCCAATAATTCCGAGTCTTATTGATGATTTTTTTTCATGAATATTGAGGCCGTTATTCTCATCAATTTTTCTATTTTGATATTCTATCTTTTCTTTTAGACAATCATATAAATCAGATAAGCCCTCTCCATGTTCTGCAGAAAAAGGAATAACATCTTCAAAGCCAAGTGAAACACTTTCACTTAAACCCAGCCCTCCCCTAGTTCCTTCGCTTTTATTAACTAAAATAATTGTTGGTTTGTCTGTTTTTATTAAACTTTTAGCATACATTTTTTCAACTGGTAAAACACCAACTCTACCATCTATAACAAAAATAACAATGTCAGAATCTTCAAGGGCTATTAAAGTCTGAGCTTTACTTTCATTTTCAACTTTCTCTTTGAATGCATCATTTATCCCAGCTGTGTCAATTAAAGTAAAATTTAGGTCAACTAAATTGCCTTGGCCGTATTTTCTATCTCTTGTCACACCAGGTTGGTTGTTAACTATAGCTTTATCTGAACGCACCAAACGATTAAACAAAGTTGATTTGCCAACATTAGGTCTTCCTACTAGTACAATCTTCAACATTTTAATGACCTTAAAGATTTCATGATTGGCATTATTTGTAAGCTAATAATTTTCCTTTTTTAGTGAGGAAAAAGATTTTTTTATCAACTGGAATAGGCGCGAGTGCCAACTCATTAATATCTAGAGTATTAATTTCATTTCCGTTATTAGCATCTATAATGATAATTTTTCCTTCTAAATTAGAAAGTAGAATTTTAGAGCCTGCTAATGTTGGACCTTTATATATAGCAATCTTTTTATCTGAAAATAAAGAGTTTTCATTAATATAGGAAGGATATTTTTTTTTCCATCTAAGTTTACCAGATGAAATATCTATAGCAGCTAAAAGTCCCATATTTCCATTAACAAAAATAGTTTCACCAGAAAGTGTAGGAGTTTCAATTCCTCCCACAGGTATGTTCCAAAGCTCTTCCGATGTATCTATGTCAAACGCTGCAGTAAAACCTGACTGTGAAACTATATATACTACACCTTCATGATAAATTGGATTAGCAATTATGTCTCCGGAATGAAAAATTTTAGGTAATTGTTTGTTTGAAGAAATATTTTCATTCCACAAAACTTTTCCTTTGTCACCTGAAAGAATAAAAAATGCTCCTCCCGTTCCGGGTACTATAATTTTATTTTGAGCTACAATAGGCCTGGCGCTTGTATAAACTGAGTTGTAATCACTTCCTAAAAATACACTCCAATTAGTTGTTCCGTTTTCATTATTGATTGATAAAATATTCCCGTCAAAATCACTAATTAATATTGAGTTTTTATAGGAAGTAATTCCACCCCTAATTGGTAAATAATGTTTTTTTTTCCATATAAGCTCTCCATTATCACCATTAATAGCTCGGATTTCGTCATAACCATTGTGGGCATATATAGTTACTTTACCGTCATTTGATAATTTACCAGAAAGAGCTGGGGTTCCTATGATTGTATTTTCTAAATTTTTAAAAATTGATTTATTCAAAATAACCTTACCATTATTGGCTTCAATTTTATATAAAACACCATAATTATTTAACAAAAATAAGTTTTGTGCCAAATATATTGGATCCGGTAAGTAAGGGTTTTTATCGTCTATCATTTGATTAGTGTTAACTTGCCAACTTTTACTTAAAGGAAATTTTATAAAAGAGTTTGTTAAATTATAGGATTTTGCATTAGATATATTTTTAATATCTCTTACAACATCAAGTTTAGCGTCCTGTTTTTGGTTAATAATAGATAACAGTTCATTGTCATTATTAAATATATTTACAGCATTTTGTAATTTAGTATCTTTGTCAGAGGAGCACCCTAAAAAAAGTGCAAATGTTATAATTAATAAATTTTTATTTTGCATTAGAGGTATAAATTTTATTTAAAAGTTCTAGCCTACTTTTTTGTTCTAAACTAATATCTGTTCTTTTAAGAAAGTTTTTAATTTTAGTAGAAGCATCATTCACATTTCCAGATCTTATATACAACATAATTTCTAATTCAGCTGCCAACAATTGTAATTTACTAGGGCTATTTAATATTGGTTTTAAGATATTTATTTGCTTATCAAACGTACTAATATTGTCTTTCATTACACTTAATATTCGAGACAAATCTCTATAATATATTTCTATGTTAGAATCTTCATATATATTTTTATAATTTAACGACATTTCTTCAATATTACCTTTTTTGTAATTAGTTTCTGCAAGACCAAAAAGAGACAAAACTCTGTAACCTTCATTTTCTTCCGTAGAACTTTTCAAAAATATCTTAAAACTTTCTTCATATTTTTTTTCTTCTAATTTTTCTAGTGCATTAAAAAATTGTTGTGAACTTACCTCTAGTTTTTTTTCACTCCAGTTTAAGAAGAGTTGAAAAGAAATGATTAAAACGACCACAATTAATAAAAATGAAATTATATATTTTGAATATTTTTTCCAAATTTGGACTAATCGGTCTTGTTTAAGTTCTTCAGAAACCTCGTCGAAAATATCTGCCATATATAAATCCGCAAATGAGTAAATTATTATAAAATTTAATACTATTAAACTTATATCAAAAAAATATCAAATGAATATCATTATAATTAGACAATTATATGATTTCAATTATAGAATATTATTAAATAGGAAATAAGTATGAATATTATCAAGCTTAACGAAAAAAAAAACTTTAACAAAGTTAAAAAATTAAACTTAAGTAATACTGCTAGCTTTATTAATAAAAATAATAAAAATTTCATTTTTTTTTCAAAGTACGAACTAACTTCTATCTTAAGTTTGTATAGCAAACAGGTTTCTAAAGGATTTTGGAAAGACTATGCTTTAGACAGTAAGGCAAACATAGCCATTTTTTCAATATATAAACATTCATACGATAAACCTATGTATCAAATAATTAAAAAAAGCTTTAAAGGCTTTCGAAATATGCCTGATTTTTTTATTACAAAGGATTCTGAAATTATTATCAAAAGTACTGAAATATCTACTATCTTATCAAAATTTGAAAAAAAATTAAGTATAAGGAAATATTTATGATGTAATATATATTTTCAGTCATACAGTTAAGTTATTAGTCAATTTCATTATTAAGTTGAGGAATTAGAATGGACAGAAATACAATTAGTAAAATTCAAAATTATTTAAGAAAATCATTAGGATCAAAGCATATAAAAGTTGAGGGCAGAGAAAACAAAATAGATTCAGCTGACATTACTCATAATGGTGAATTTCTTGGAGTAGTTTTTGAGGATAATGAAGACGGTGAAACTTGCTATCATTTTAATATGACAATCCTTGATATAGATTTAGAATAAGTATTTTTATATAGATGAAATTACATCTGTTATAATTAATTTGATCAAAGTTAGATTAATTGGGAAGGTAAACAAAACTAATATAATTAAAGTTGTTATAGTAATAAAAACATAAGTTTTTAAATTAAAAAAAGAGTATTTTTTTTTATTTTTACTAGACTTAACTGACAAACTGTTAATAGCTTCTTCAAGATTTTTTACTTTATCAGAAAGCTCTAGTATTACCTCAACCGCCTCGTTAAATTTTTTTGCAATCATACGAAATTGAGCTTCGTTGTCATAAGGTAAATTGTCCGATGCCCGTTTAATTGGATTTCGAACATTTTTAATATTTGAATTTTCTATTTTTTTATTCTCTGAAAGAGAATTTTCTTTTTTTAATTTTGTTTCAAAATTAACTTCTCTATCACTGATATCGTTTTGGGTCTTTTGAGGAAGAATTTCATTGGAATTGTCGGTTGTTTTAATTTCTGATTTAGCTTGATCCAAGACAACATTGTTACTTTCTCTCATCTTCAATATTCTATTTCTTAAATCTAAACTTTCATTCATTTTTTCAAACCAACTTTTAATATATTAATTGCAAAAGCTTACGACTAAATATGTAATTCATTTAATATTATTACATTTGAAATTGAAAAATCCCTCACTTATTAACATTTTTTTTTTCATTTCAATTCCACCTTTTCCACTATAACCTCCCAAACAACCGTCTGATCGAATAACTCTATGACATGGAATTATTGGAATATAAGGATTTTTACCACAAGCATTAGCTACAGCTCTTGCACAATTAGGTTTATTCAAATCACAAGCAATCTCTTTGTAGGTTTTAGTAAATCCCTTTGGGATTTTTAAAATTTCTTTCCAAACCTTAATTTGAAATTCTGTACCTTCAAGTTTCAAAGTTAATTACCCTTTATGAATTAGCATAAAATGATTAATTTTTTACTATGTCTGAATATTATTAATTATCATCTTCAGTTTCAATTTCTTTTTTCTCAGATAAAAGTTTCTTTTTTTTCCATCTAATTCTAGATTGACTTATATATCTTAAATATAACTCTTCTTTCTTTCCATATTCAAAACCAACAGTTTTATTTAAAAAATATCCTCCCTCGATAGGAATATTTATATATAAATATTCCTTTTTATCTCTTTCACTTCTAGTAATGAGGTGTGTTTTTTCATTTTCATCTATATTTTTCCAAAAATCTTTCATAGGAATCTTCTTATTAAGAATTTCAATTAAAGTTTCACTGAATGTTATAAATTGATGTCTGACAAATCTTTTATTAACTCTTTTAAATTTAGTTACTTTTTTAAAGTTGTTTTTTTTGTATTCTTCATAACATAACTTCGAAATACCAGTAATACGCATTAAACAATATTCACCAGAAAAAAGAGATTTAAGCATTACTTTCTTTTTTTCCAATGGAAAATTACTATCAAATATTTTTGTATATAAATTATAAAATTCTTCGGATTTATAATTCCAAAATCGCATTTAAAAAATTCCAATCATTTTAATGTCTATTTTTTAAAATATAAGTTTTTGACGTCTTTTATAAATTTGTTTTATTAACGATAAATTTATCATAATCAATGACAGATAATGCATGTTTCTTTTTTGAATTTCCATGCCTTTCTAATCCAATAGAGATTTTGACTTCATCACATGGCACATCAAATTTAAAACTGTTGACAATTTTTTCTTCATTGAAAAATAAGTCTACTTCGGCATCTTTTTCTTTTAAATTTATTAACAATTTAAGATTAGTCCACTTATTATATAATTTATGGACTTGTATCTTTGAATGATTATATTCAAGTTTATATTTCTTAAAAGTTTCTTTATTGTTTGTTAGATCAAGTAAATGGAGTCTTAAACCCTTAGGGTTCTTTCTTCCAGAAAATTGTAGGAATAATGAAGTTTTTGAACATTTATTAGAACTTTTACTACCTTTACTACCTATCTTAAAAAACTTTTCTTTTTTAGACTTAAAACCTTCAACAATTCTAAATCTAAAACTAATTTCGTATTGTAAACCTTTTTCTAATTTACGCCATTGTTTTATATCTGCTCTTTCTGTGTAAGGTTCTCCTTTTTTTCTGTTTTTATGATCGTTAGAACATTTGCCTACTTGTCCGTTATACAATGAAAATCTGAGAAATTTATTTTCATCTTTTTCTACCCATTTTACATTTTGTTTTTTCTCTTCTAAGGATGGAAAACCACAATGATTATAAAATGTTATATTCCAGTCGCTATCCATATATTTTTCTCCTTTCGAATATCCAACAGAAGAGTTTGTAGAAAAGAAAAATGTAAATAATATTATTAAAAGTTTTTTCATAAACTCACTCTAATAATGAATAAGGGAAGTTCAAATCATTTCTTGTAAGTTTTAGGGGGGACAAATCCTTTAAATTTTAAGTTCAAAAACTGTTAAGTATCAAAGATTTTTAATTTTTAAGATTATTCCCACTCAATCGTACCAGGTGGTTTAGAAGTAATATCATACGTTACTCGATTTATTCCAGCTACATTGTTTATAATTTTAGTAGCTGTTTCACTTAGAAATTTATGATCAAATGGATAATAATCAGCAGTCATACCATCAATTGAAGTTACGGCTCTTAATGCACATACGTAGTCATAGGTCCGAGCATCTCCCATTACTCCAACTGTTTTAACAGGTAAAATTACTGTAAAAGCTTGCCAAATTTCATTATAAAGTCCGTATTTTTTTATTTGGTCAATATAGATCTCATCTGCATTTCTTAAAATATTTAATTTCTCATCTGTAATTTCACCAGGACATCTTATGGCCAAACCAGGTCCCGGAAATGGGTGTCGTTCTAAAAATTTATTAGGTATACCAAGTTCTTTTCCAAGGTTCCTTACTTCATCTTTAAATAATTCTTTCAATGGCTCTATTAAATCTAAATTCATTTTTTTTGGCAATCCACCAACATTATGATGAGACTTTATAGTAACCGAAGGCGCTCCCGAAAAACTTACACTTTCAATTACATCAGGATACAATGTACCTTGCGCAAGAAAATCAACTTCTCCAATTTCTAAGGCATATTTCTGAAAAACATCAATAAATAATTTTCCGATTATTTTTCTTTTTTCTTCGGGATCAGTTACAGCTAATAAATTTGACAGAAAAAGTTGTTGTTCTTTAGCCTCTATTAAGTGAAGTTTAAAATGGTCAGTATATAACTTAATAACTTCTTCACTTTCATTTTTTCTCATTAAACCATTATTTACATAAATACATGTTAAGTGATTTCCAATAGCTTTATGAATAAGTATTGCAGTTACGGAACTATCTACCCCCCCAGATAATGCACAAATTACTTTTTTATTACCAACTTTCTCTTTTATCATCTGAACAGTTTGTTCAAGATAAGCTTTCATATTCCAATCAAATGACACATTAGCTAACTGAAGAAAATTTTTTAACAAAGTTTTTCCATTTAAAGTATGGACTACTTCTGGATGAAATTGTACTGCATACAAGTGCTTTTTTATATCACCAATAATGGCAAATGGAGCATTTTCTGACTCACCATAAACTTCAAAATTTGAGGGAATACTTGAAACATGGTCACCATGAGACATCCATACTTGCTCTTTATTATTTTTAAAAAGATCTTTTAATAAACTAATACTTTTATTTTTCTTTTTGACAAACGATTTCCCAAACTCCGAGGTTCCTGAGCCATGAATGACACTACCACCTAATAATTTCATCATTATTTGTTGACCATAGCAAATACCTAAAACTGGAACATCAATGTCAAATATTGTTGACGGTGGTGCAGGTGCATCGTCATCTAATACACTTGCTGGACCTCCTGATAAAATAATGGCTTTTGGAGCAATAGTTTTTATAAATTCATCATTAGTTTTATTAAAGGGATGAATCTCACAATAAACTTTTAATTCTCTTAAGCGTCTAGCAATGAGTTGGGTAACCTGACTTCCAAAATCAATAATTAACACTAGATTATCTTTCATCAACTTACTCTCTATTAAAAATGATTAAACATTATCTCTTTCTTTGGAAGATTGAAATAAAGAAGCCATCCATCTTATGAACTGCCGGATTTATTGTTATGCTTTTATTTACTTTCTGAAAAGGATATTCAATGTTATTTTGTAAAAAAATTGTGTCTTGCCACATATTACTCAAACTTACTTCAGAAAAATCAGGTTTGATTTCTTTCTTAAATTTGTTTATTTGATCTATTCCCTCTTCTGGCAAAAAAGAACAAACTACATATGCTAGTTTACCACCAGGTGCAACCATCAAAGATCCTTTTAAAAGAAGTTCTGCTTGTATATTTACTAATTCTTGAAGTTTTTTTGGACTAAAGCTAAATTTTGAATCAGGACTTCTTGACCATTTCCCAATTCCTGAACATGGTGCATCAATTAATACCAAATCAAATTTCTTTTCTAATCCTTTTACATTCCAATTTGATTTTACCAGGCGTCTCTCAACATTATGAACACCTGCTCTTTTTAGTCTTAAACCTGCTTTTGACAACCTTTTTTTATTAGTATCTAACGATAATATTCTTCCCTTATTTTTCATAATATCTGCTAAAATAAGAGATTTCCCGCATGCACCAGAACAAATATCTGCAATTTGCATTCCAGATTTTACATCAAGTAATATAGAAACTAATTGTGAAGCCTCTCCTTGTATTTCTAAAAACCCTTTTTTAAAAAGTTTATGGCCTTCTATTGGAAACCTTTTCGAGAGCCTTATACCTAATGGTGAGTATTTAGTTAGTTGAAGAGGTACTTTAATATCCTTTAATAAATGAAATATTTCATCGCGGGATTTTCCTTGAAGCATGTTTACTCTAATATCAAAAAAACCTTCTTCATTTAGAGATAATGCAACGTCTCTCCATTCATTTTTGAAACTATTTTTGAGGCTCTTGAGTAAATATTTTGGCAATTCATAAAAAATATGTTCTGGCATTTCTTTATTATAAAATTCTTTACAATTTAAATGTTTTAAAAAATCCAAATCAACATCATGAAATATTTTTATTTCCTTGTATTTTAAAATGAATAACTGTCTAATTTTAGACGTATTATTGCAATAATTTTTATTTAAAAAAAACAATTCTAACATCATCTCTTTTTCAAAAGTTACTTCAAGATTTAAATAATTAAGATGCCAACGGATCTTATACCGATGCCTTAAAATATTCCAAAAACTGTTAGAAATGAACTTTCTGTCTTTAGATCCTATATATTTTTTTGATCTAAAATAACTTTGTAATAACTTACGAGCAATTTTGTTGCTTTGGTTAAGTAAATTTAATAATTCTAAAATAGAAAAAATTCGTTCATGATCAAGCATTAAGAAGGACGATAATTAGGGGCTTCTCTAGTAATAGTAACGTCATGTACGTGACTTTCTTTTAGACCAGCATTACTTATCCTCTTAAAAATACATTTTTTTTGCATTTCTTTAATATTTATATTACCCGTATAACCCATAGCTGATTTTAAACCACCTACTAATTGGTGAATTACATTCTGCGCAGGGCCTTTGTAAGGAACTTGACCTTCAATACCCTCGGGCACAAGTTTTAATGTTTCTATCTCTGCTTGAAAGTATCTATCAGCAGAGCCTCTAGCCATTGCACCTAATGAACCCATGCCCCTATAAGATTTATAAGATCTGCCTTGAAACAAAAAGACTTCTCCTGGTGTTTCGTCAGTTCCTGCAAGTATAGAACCAACCATAACTGCGCTTGCTCCACCTGCTATAGCTTTAGCAATATCTCCAGAATATTTTATTCCACCATCAGCTATTACAGGAATGGAGTTGTTTTTAGCAACTTTGGCACAATCAGTTATTGCAGTTAATTGAGGCACCCCTACTCCAGCCACCATTCTTGTGGTACAAATCGATCCAGGGCCAATCCCAACTTTTATACCATTTGCACCTGCATCTATTAATGCCCTTGTTGCATCTCCGGTTGCAACATTTCCTCCAATTAAAGCTATTTGACTTGATAATTTTGAAATTGCTCTAACAGTTTCCAGGACCATTTCACTATGTCCATGAGCTGTATCAACTATAAGAACATCAACTCCTGCATTAATTAGAGCTTCTGCCCTTTTAATTCCATCTTTTCCCACGCCAGTAGCTGCTGCAACCCTTAATCTTCCTTGTTCATCTTTGCAAGAGTCTGGATGATTTTGTGCCTTTTCCATGTCTTTAACCGTTATCAATCCAACACAAAAATCATCCATGTCTACAACAACTAATTTTTCAATACGGTGTTTATGTAAAAGTTTTCTAGCATCTTCTGCAGTAACTGTTTCTTTAACAGTTATGACATTTTTTGTCATAAGTGCAGAAACAGATTGATTAAGATCATTTGCAAATCTAACATCCCTATTAGTTAAAATTCCAACCAATTTATTATTCAAACCTTCTACAACTGGTATTCCACTAATTTTGTATTTTTCCATCAGTTTAAAAGCGTCACCAAGTGTCTGATCAGGTTTTATTGTTACTGGATTAACAACCATGCCAGCTTCGAATTTTTTTACTTTTTTAACTTCTGAAACTTGTTCTTTTATTGAAAAGTTTTTGTGAAGAACACCCATTCCTCCTAATTGAGCCATAGTAATTGCCAACCTGTGTTCAGTAACAGTATCCATTGCCGCTGACAGTAAAGGAATATTTAACTTTATATCTTTAGTAATAAAAGTTTTAACATCTGCATCAGCTGGACCGAATTTACTATGTGCAGGTTGTAATAAGACATCGTCAAAAGTATAAGCTTCTTCCATATTCATATTTTCCAACTAAAGGGTTATTTGAATAATGATATGATTAATATTATTAGTATAAATTTTATAAACTCCTGATCTTAATTTGCAAAGGTTAATTAATATAAGTTTTATGTTTTATAGCCTAAAGCAATTACGTATCCTTCGACTGACTCTTTTCTACTAGCATCAGGTTTAATATGATGCACTCTTGAAAAATGTTTCTTCATTAGAGATAAAGCCTCTATTTCAGTACCACCTTTAAAACATTTAGCTAAAAAAACTCCATTTTTTTTTAAGTTATCTAAAGCAAAATCTAGTGCGGTTTCTAATAGATAAGTGGTTCTTATATGATCAGTTTGACGATGTCCTGTAGTATTTGCAGCCATATCTGACATAATAATATTTGGATTAGAACCAAGAATTTTTAATAACTTTTTACCAACTATTTTATCACTAATATCACCTATAATAGAAATACTTCCAGGTATTTCTTGCGTAGGCAAAAGATCAACGCCTACTACTTTTTCCTCCCCAACAATTGAAGAAACTTTTTGCGAAGCTATTTGAAGCCAACCTCCTGGAGCGCAACCTAAATCAATAACTGATAATCCAGGGGCTAAGAATTTATATTTTTCGTTAATTTGTAAAAGTTTAAAAGCAGCTCGTGACTTATACCCTCTTTTTTGAGTTTCTAAAACGTATGGATCATTTAGTTGTCTTCCTATCCAACGAGTACTTGAAGATTTTCTTTTTTTATCTTTTTTAAGTTTTTGTGATAAACCTCTAGAACTTCCAAATGATCCCGGGTTATTTTCGTTAGTCATTTTTTACATCATGTAATGATTTAAAAAAACAACTCCTCACACCTGTGTGACAAGCTACTCCAGTTTGTTCAATTAGGGCTAATAATGTATCGTTATCGCAGTCTAATCTTAATTCGTGTAGTCTTTGAAAGTTTCCGCTCGTCTCTCCTTTTTTCCAGAGTTCATTTCTTGACCTAGAAAAGTAATACATGTCCTTAGTCTCAATTGTTTTTTTCACTGATAGATTATTCATCCATGCCATCATTAATATTGTGCCAGAATGAACACATTGTGCAATGACCGGAACTAATCCATCTTTATTAAATTTTATGTCTGAAACATTAAAGCTTTCAGAACTAAGAGTTGTGTATACTTGTTTCACCATATTTTATCTTCTTCTAATATTTTTAACGAAATTGGAAAAATCGTTACTAATTCCCATCATAGATGGAACTATGACAAGTACAAGAAAAGCTGTGATACCAAGGCCAAAAACAATAGTAGCCGCCATTGGTATCAAGAATTGGGCTTGGAGTGATTTTTCGAATAAAAGTGCTGACAATCCTCCTATTGTAGTAAGTGACGTTAATAGAACAGGTCTAAATCTATCTACTACTCCAGCGATTATTGCTTCATCGATTACTTTATTATTCTTATAGTCTTTATCATTTTGATCACGCAAATCGTCAAACCTTCTTTCAATAGTTGATACTAAAATAATAGAATTATTTACAACAATTCCAGCTAAAGCTAAGAGAGCAAACATAGACAAAATAGACATTGTTAGCCCTAATAAATAATGACCAAACACTGCTCCAATAAAAGCAAATGGTATCATTATCATTATTGAAAAAGGTCTTGTCCAAGACTTAAACACCCATGCTAATATAAAATAGATTAATAATAAGCCAATTATTGAACCAATTTTCATATCTGCAAAAGTTTCTTTCTGTTCTAAATCTCTGCCATCAAATCTATAATTTAGATTATATTTTTTAGCAATTTCAGGTAATCCATTATTCAACAAAAATTGTCTTGCTTGAGAAGTGTTCATCAACGCTGGAAATAAATCACCAGAAATAGTCACTTCTCTAAAACCATTTTTTCTATTAATGGAAGCAAATGGTATTTTTTCATTTATTTTAATGACCTCTTGAAGCTTAAAACTTGTACCTAAAGGGGTAATAATTCTTAAGTCATTTATCATATCCGTAAGCTTTTCTGTTTCAGACAACTTTAACCTAACTACCACTTCTTCATCTGCTTTAGGAAACTCTGAAATGATTATTCCATTAATAGCTGATCTTACTTGCTCTCCTATATCGGAGATGGATAGACCAAGTGATTGTCCTTTATTGTTTAAAGATAGAATCCTTTCTTGAACTCCAAACTCAAGATTATCGTTTAAAGATGTTACGCCAGGAATTGTTCTTGCAATTTGAATTAATTCATTAGATGCAATCTTAAGGGTTTCTAATTTTTCTCCTTGAAATCTTACATCTAAATCTCTTCCGGGAGGTCCCCCACTTGGAGATCTAATAGTTAATTTGTCTAAACCCTCAACATATTCAATATTATTTTTCCATTCTTTTATAAACTGATTTGTTCGAATTTTTCGTTTATCAGCTGTTTTTAATTCAACAACCATGGAACCTAATAAGTCACTTCCCTTAGAGCTTAGTCCAGCCCCACTTGAAAATGATGTTCTACCTCCAATAGTTGACATCCTAAATTTTACAAGATCAGGAGATGTTGAAAACTTTTTTGAAGTTTTAATCAAACCTCCTTCTATTTTTTTTAACATCTCTTCAGTTTTAGATCTGGTCGTTCCAGAATGCATCTTAAAATTAGCAATAATTATATCTGCCTCAGGGGTTGGGAAAAAACTAAACATGACCCGTCCGCCAGACATCATACCCACAGAAACTATAAACATGCCAATGGCAACCATAAAAGTTACGTATCGATAGTTAAATGTCAATGATATGAAATTTTTAAATGTACCTTCTTGAAAAGCTATAAATTTTTTATCAAACCATAGTCTGAATTTACTTTCCTCAACTGTCTTTTTATCGAAATGTGCTAAATGTGCTGGTAAAACAAGAAAACATTCAATTAAGCTAGCAACTAAAACAGCACATACCACCCAAGGTATAGCTGCAATTATTTCACCTATAACTCCTTTAACCATAAATAAAGGTATAAATGCAGCCACTGTAGTTAACATTGCTGATATTACAGGCATCGACATGCGTGTTGCAGCAACAACCGGAGCCTGTGAACTATTTAGTCGTCTCTTAGTTTTTAAATATGAAGAATGTTCACCTACAACGATTGCATCATCCACAACTATACCAAGAGCCATAATAAGACCAAATAAGGAAATCATGTTTATTGATTGACCTGAAACTAACATTACGCCAAAAGTAGCAAGAAAAGCTATTGGAATACCCAAAGCTACCCAAATGGCAGTATTTCGACTTAAAAATAGAAATAATACGGCTAAAACAATGCAAAGACCACTAAGTCCATTCTTGACTAGTAGTGTAATTCTTTCTTGGATAAGGTTAGCTGCCGTATTATAAGTTTCAACATTAACTCTATTTCCAATAATATTTTTAGATTCTGAAATTACTTTATTAACATTTTCCGATACTTCAAGAGCATCGCTAGTTTTACTTCTTCTGACCCATAATTCTACAGCAGGATTATCGTCAACAGATTTTAATATACTTCCTTGTTCGAAAGTAGAAGAAATTCTAGCTATATCTTGAAGAATAATCCTACCCCCCGAAATTGTGTTTTTAAGCTCTAATTTTTTGAACGTTTCAACTAATCTCTTTTCACCTTCGGTTCTGACTCGCAGTGACCCATCAGCATAACTACCTCCTGAAACATCCTGAGTTTCAGATTTAATTAGATTAGCAATTTGATTAAATGATAATTTCAACCTTGCTGTTTCTATTTGAGGTATTTCAATCAATATCTCTTCTTTAGGAAGACCTTGGATGTCAACTTTGTCTACACCAGAATTTAGAAGTACTTCCTTAAGTTTTTTTGATATTGATCTCAGTTCTGATAAAGGAATATTTGCTGATAAAACTATTCTAGTAACTGTATCAAAAAATTCCCCAACAACTATTTTGGGTTTGTCTGCTTTTTGAGGAAAGTTTATTCTGGATACTGCGGTTTCAATATCTGTCCTACCTTTTTGCATATCATAACCATAGTTAAATTCAACTTGTGTAATACCAACACCTTCAACGGATTTTGATGATACTTTCTTAACGCCTGAGATAGGTCGTAGTTCTGGTTCCAATAATTGAATAATATTTTTATCTATTTCTTCGGCTGTAGCTCCAGCCCAATTTACAGAAACAGCTACAACCTCAACTTCAAAGTCAGGAAAAAATTGCTTATTCAACCTACCAATAGAAAGTAAGCCAACTACAATCATTAATATCATTATTATGTTTGCAGAGGTACGATGCTCTACAAAAAACTTTAAAAAACCAGACTCTTTAAACTGTAACAAAATTCCATCCTAAAGTTTTAATGTTTTTGGTATATTAATTTAAAATTGTAACTTTTTGATTATTTAAATTATCGGGCATTCTTGTTGTTATAATCAAATCACTTTCTGAAATATTTCCGTCAACTAAAATAAATCCTGAACCTTTGTATATTAGGTTCACCTTTTTTTTCTTTGCAATGCCTTTATCTACAAAATATATATTTTCACCGTATAGAGAAGTTTCAGGCAATTTAAATATATTTTTAAAATTACCTACTGGATAATTCACGCGAACAAAAGTACCAAGAGGGATATAATTACTTTTATTCTCTACAATATTAATTTTTGCAAACAATTTTCCTCCACCTTCTTCTTCATTTGTTTTTCCGTCAGTTCTTTCAATTTTAGCTTTTATATTTTTTAGAGGGGTATTGCCTCCCTCCCATATAACATTAATAGATTTTCCAATTAAATTGTCTGAATTTGAATATATTTTTGATGGTATAACAAACTCAACTTCTAAATCTTCTGTAGAAAATATATTAGCTAATTTTTCACTACTTGAAATAAATTGTCCTTTATTAATTTTAACATTATAAAGCCTACCATTATATTTTGCTTTTAAAATAGTATCAGACAAATCTTCCTTTGCTTTTTCTAAAATAATTTTGGATCTATTAAAATCTGACTTGTTTTTTGACAAGAGAATTAACTCATTATCATACTTGTTCTGCGATATAACTTTTGTTGATAGCATAGACTTGTATCTTTTTATTTGTCTTTTTCTTATAACTAATTGTGAGGCTAATTCTTGTGTTTCAAAATTTAGTTTTTTTATTTCAAGCAAGAAGCGTGTTTGATCTAGTTTTGCTAAAATTTGTCCATTTTTTACATAAGCACCATTTAAAAAAGAATTAGATATAAAATTAACTCTACCGGAAACACCAAAACGAAGATCGCCAATCCTTGAAGAAACAATTTTTCCATATGCATCAGATGATGGAGTGAAGTCATGTCTTTTAGTTTTAATCACTTTTACATAAAAAGTTTTTTCTTCAACTTTTGAAGGCTTTGCAGGTGGTTTTGAAGATACTAAATACTTATAACTAAATATACTTATTCCTAAAACTAAAAAAAACATAAAAGTCTTAAGATTAAATATTTTGGACAACATTTTAACTTTCCTAGACATACTTTAATTTCGATTATTTATTATTTGTATTTCAATCAAAAGACAAATTTTTTAAAATTTAATTATTATTTTTGTTAATTTCTTAATCAATATAATCCCAATTTAATCAATTCAGCATTTATATTATCTGGTAAGTTTTCACCTGTTTCTTCATCTAAATTTAAATCTCTTGGTATATCTTCCTCTAAATAATATCTCCATCCTTGAAATGGTTTCATTGGAGTAGGAATTACTCTTATTAGTTTTTTATCTAATTCTATTTCACACCCTTTGCTACCATCATTTCTGAAAACTGATACAATATCTAAAATTTTCTGTCGGACTAAAATATTTCTTTTGATAATCCAAAACATTGAGCCAGTTTTAATTAAATCTTCTCTTTTTTTAGGCATATTTCTAGTTGTGTGTAGAATTGTGCCATAAGTTTCCTTTATCATTTTCTGTCTTATTGAAAGCCTTTCAATTGTTTCAATCCCCACTGCTATTTTTTTTAAATGATAAGACACAATTAACAACCCAAATTATAATATTACTAAAGCCGATAAACCTAAAAACGTAAAGAAACCTATGACATCAGTTGCAGTCGTTAAAAAAACTGTACTAGAAATCGCAGGATCAATATTAAACTTTTCTAGTGTTAGTGGAATTAAAGTACCTAGAACACCTGCGAACAATAAATTAGCAATCATTGCTAGTCCCATTATTATCGCAATTTTTTTATCACCAAACCAAAGATATGCTAACAAGATAGACAAAAGAGCGAATAAAAGACCATTAATCATACCAACCCATGTTTCTTTTAAAACAAATTTCTGAAGATTGCTATAATTCAACTGTCTTGTGGCTAATGCTCTTACTGCAACGGTTACTGTCTGGGTTCCTGCATTTCCTCCCATGGATGCAACAATTGGCATAAGAACAGCTAATGCAACTAATTTTTCAATTTCTTCCTGAAACAAACCTATAACTGAAGATGCTAAAACTGCCGTTAACATGTTCAAAATAAGCCAGGAAAATCGTCCTCTAGCAGTTTCTAAAAAAGATGACGTTATTGAAAGGTCACTTACGCCAGTTAAACCTTGTAAGTCTTCTTCGGCTTCTTCATTAATTACGTCAACTATATCATCTACAATTATTACTCCAAGAAGCCTGTCTGCATTATCAACAACTGGCATATTGACAAGACCATACTGCTGAAATAAAAGAGCTACTTCTTCTTGGTCAGTTTCAACATTCACATTTCTTGGTTTTAATTCCATTAAATCATTTAATCTCACAGGCCTTTTCGCAGATAATAGTTTAGATAAGGAGATGGCTCCTATCAATCTATGTGCAGGATCAACAATATAAATTGAATAAAAACTTTCCTCTTCATCTTGTGGATTTGCTCTCATATGGTCAATTGTTTGCCCTATTGTCCAATTTCCTGGAAAAGCCAAAAATTCCCGTTGCATCAACCTTCCAGCTGAATACTCAGGGTATGACAGAGCCTCTTCAACTAATATTCTGTTAGCTTTTGGCAGTTGTTTTATAACTACATTTCTATCTTTTTCTTCTAACTCTTGAAGTATTTCAACAGCATCATCTGAATGTAGTTCAGGAATTGCCTTTGCAAGAACTTTAGGACCAAGGATATCAAAAACTTTTTCTTGAACATTATGATCAAGATAAACTAAAACCTCTGGATCAAGTGATCTTCCAAGAATAGTTAGAAAAAGATTTAATTTTTCATTACTAAGTCTTTCTAACATGTCCGCTTGATCCGCTGGATGAAGTGGTTCGACTAACTTTTTTAAACTTGTTCTATTTTTTTTATTAATGGCATTTAAAATAGCATCTTCAACAATTGGAGTAAGACCATATAAACTTTTAAAGTTAGCATCATTTGTTGAAACTAAATTTTCATCAAAATTTGTTTTAATTTTATTATGATCCATTACTTTACACACGAAAATCCATTATTTCATATAAATAAATCTCCAGTTCATTAAATTTATTTATTGTTTTTCTGAAGCAACTTCAGCAAATACTTCTCTAATATGCCTAAGTGCCTCCAAACCTGCGGGAGCTCCACAATATATTGTAATCTGTAAAACTATATCACGAATTTGTAATCTAGTTAATCCATTATTCAAAGCACCTCTGACATGTAGTTTAAATTCGTGCGATCTATTAAGAGCTGCAATCATGCCTAGGTTGACCAATGATCTATCTCTATCTGACAGATTTTCTTTGTTCCAAACTTCACCCCAAGCATATTCAGTTACTAATTTTTGCATATCTGCACCTAATTCGTCTGCTGAGGCAAGTGCTTTATCTACATATTCATCTCCAAGTACTTTCCTTCTTTTTGCTATTCCTTTTTTAAAAATTTCACTTTCCATTTCTATCTCCTAAGTTGCATTTTTAATTATTAAATGAATGCCACATAAAAATAAAGCCACATGACTGATGTTGTAAAATAAATTGTCAGAAAGTTTTAAATTCAACCACTTACCTAAAGATATACCAATAGGGAGAACAGGAATTAAAAGAAAACTCAAAAAAAGTGACTCATTCGTAAAAATTTTAAGATCTAAATAAAAAGGAATTTTTGAAAAATTAATTAAAAAAAAATAGAAACTCATGATGCCCACAAAATTTTTTCTATTAACTCCTAATTTTAAAAGATAAATTTGTGCAGGAACAGAACCTGCCCATGCAATAAAACTTGCAAATCCAGATAAAGAACACCAAAAAACTGCTCTAAGAAAATTTGGTTGCGATGCATTTAAATGACTTTTTGATTTTTCTAATAGATCTGTTTTACTTAAAAAAAATTTAACAGATGTTATTAACGCCATTGTACCAATTAAAATTAGAATAGATTTATCATCTAAATAATTAAAAAATATCCAACATAGCAATTGGCCAATCATTCCACCTAAGACCATCATCCAAATAATTTCAAAAATAAAATATTTTCTCCATACAAATATTACCCATATATCTGTTAATAATGTTAACGGCAAAAAAACCGCTAATGCTAATTTAGGCGGCAATACTAATACCATTAAAGGAAAGCCTAAGCCACCTAAGCCACCTCCAAATCCTGATTTTGATATTGCTACCAACATGACTGCTAAAATACTTGTAGGAATTAATAATTCTAATTGATTAATTGTACTTAAGCCACTTAACGCTTGCTCAAACAAATTATAAGTTCCTTTTTTATTTATTTTTGGTGAAATATCAATTTATCTATATGGATAAAAAAAAGTTCATAATTATTATTTTTAAAGTTATAAAGACATTATGACTGTTAGACCAATTTTAGAAAGAAAAAAATCAAATCCTGTTTTAGAGGGTGCTGGTGTAAGATTAGATAGAGCTTTTGGCTTTGGAAATACTAATGACTTTGATCCTTTTTTACTTCTTGATGATTTTAGAAATAACAATCCACAAGATTACCAATTAGGTTTCCCGTGGCATCCTCATAGAGGAATAGAGACAATCACTTATATCTTAAAGGGAGCAGTGGAACACAAAGATAGCTTAGGAAATTCAGGAAAACTGAATGATGGAGATGTTCAATGGATGACTGCAGGTTCAGGTATACTTCATCAAGAAATGCCCTTAGGTAATTATAAAGGTGAAATGCATGGTTTTCAATTATGGGCTAATTTACCATCTAATCTTAAAATGACTGATCCTAACTATCAAGACATAAAATCAAGCGATATCAAAGTTATAAATGATGACGACGGTACTATTATAAAAATAATAATAGGCAATTATAGGGGGTATAAAGGTTTAATAAAGGGAATTGCATCTAACCCTCAATATTTTGACATTTATGTTCCACCAAACAAAATCAAAAACTTCCCAATATCATTACGAGATAATTGTTTTGCATATGTTTTTGAAGGAGAGGCTAATTTTGACTATGCCTCGGAGCCTAAAGGCATTAAAATTGAAAAATCATATAAAAATGAAGACTATACAATACGTGACATGAGTGGAAACAAGACGCTAATTACCTTTGATAAAGGAGATGAAGTTAAGGTGTTATCTGGAAATCAAGGTGTTAGATTCCTATTAATCTCTGGTAATCCTATTCAAGAACCCGTTGCATGGCACGGACCTATTGTAATGAATACTAGTGATGAAATTCAACTTGCTATGTCTGAATTAAACAATGGAACTTTTATTAAGCAGTGATGGAGATTAGGTTATGAAAATTGCTATAATTGGAGCAGGTGCAATGGGATCTATTTATGCATCCTTTCTTGCTCAAAATAATAATGAGGTTTTAGCAATTGATCTTTGGGAAGAGCATTTAGAAGCCATAAGAAAAGATGGTCTTAGAGTTTCAGGTTTCAGTGGTGATAATGTAGTTAAAAATATAAATGTGTCGAATAACATAGAAGATGCAAAAGGATATGAATTATTTGTAATAGCAACTAAGGCATCTGGAGTTGGTTCAGCCGCATCTAATCTAAGCAAAATAATATCAAGCAATTCTCTTATTTTAACTATACAGAATGGGCTAGGTGCTGGTGAACGAATTGCTACTTTTATGCCTACTGGCAATATTCTTTTAGGAGTGGCTCAAGGCTTTGGAGCGGCAATGGTTGGTCCTGGTCATGCTCATCATAATAATATGAGTATGATAAGAATTGGTGAAATGAATGGAGGAATGACTCAAAGATTAGAAAAACTAGTTAAGGTTTGGTCTGATGCAGGATTTAACACAAAAGCTTTCGAAGATATAGAACAATTAATTTGGGAAAAATTTATATGTAACGTTGCTTATAGTGGCCCATGCTCAATATTCAGGAAAACACTTGGTGAAGTAATGGGAAACAAACAAATGTTTGAAGTAGCTAAAGGGTGTGCTCTAGAGGCCAGGAAAATGGGTGACATTAAAAATGTTAATTTTACTTTTGATGACACAATTAAATATATAACAGAATTTGGCAAAAAACTCTTAGATTCTAAACCTTCAATGCTGCAGGATGTTGAGGCTAAAAGGTTATCTGAAATTGACGCTATTAATGGCATGGTTGTAACTTTAGGAAAAGAAAATAGTATTGAAACGCCATTTAATTTAGCTGTTAGTTCAATCATAAAAGCTTATGAAGACGGCTATAAATAAGTACATTTCAAATCAAACTTGCTAAAATAAAGAATTGAAATATAATATCGGAGTTTATTAAGTACATAATTGTAAAATCATGTTTTAATAAATCACAATATTAACTAAGCGCTCTTTATTTTTTAGAGCTAAGAAAAGGAAAAAAAATGGCCACAGGAACAGTTAAATGGTTTAACCCTACAAAAGGTTATGGCTTCATTGAACCAGAGGGTGGAGACAAGGATGTGTTTGTCCATATCAGTGCCGTACAAGCAGCAGGTATGACAACTCTAGAACCTGATCAAAAAATTGAATATGAGTTGGAAGACGGCAAAGACGGTAAAGTTTCTGCGGGCAACCTTAAAGCTATATAAATTATAAGCCTAATTTTTTTATTTAATCAATTTTAATCAATAAAATATTGTACTAGTACATGAAAACAAACTTATTAAGTCAACTATTAACTAAAACAAACAATTGCAAAAACATGGAATTGTTCCTTAAAGCGCTTTTTACCAACAAAGAGTTAAAAGAGCTTGATAATCGTTTAAAGATATTTCAAATGCTTTTGCATGGTAAGAAACAAAGAGAAATTTCTGAAGATCTAAATGTAGGAATTGCAACAGTTACAAGAGGTTCATACGCTTTCGAAAATGAAGAAATTTTTAAAATTAAATCTAACATTATTGATATTTTAAGAGCAAATCATAAAAAATGAATAAAAAACAAAATGAACCAAATAAGATTAAAATTGAAGGCAAACCTAAATACATAAAAATAGGCGATAAATATAATTTTTTTGAATTGTTCAAAAAAATACAATTTAACTTTAAAAACTGTTTTTTATTTGAATCACTAGGCGAAGAAAGTAATATTTCTCGCTACCATATAATTGGTTTTGATCCAAAATATCTATTATTTTCAGAAAATAAACATGAATTAAAAATTGAAGACATAGATAAAGGTGAAATCAGATCATATTCATGTGAAAACCCTTATTACAAATTAAGGGACATTATTCCTCAAAATATTATATCAAAGAAATATGCTGGAGGATTGGTTGGCTTCGTAAGTTACGATGGTTTTAATTATTTTGAAAATAATTTAAATATAAAAAAAAATCCTAATTTCGAGTCTTTTAAATTTGGCGTGTATCTTGACGGTCTTATTTATGACCAAATGACAGGCGAAATATTTTATTATTATTATGAAGATAATAAAATTGAAAAAATTAAATCAATTATTAAACAAAATAATCATAATAATACAGAAGTAAGCTGTAAATTTTTAAGAAATTCAATGACAAGAGATGAGCATAGAAAAACTGTATTAAAGATTAAAGAAGACATAAAAAATGGATTAATTTTTCAATGTGAAGTGGGTTTTAAAACTCATTATGAAATAAAAGGTGATCTTACTGAAATATATTCAAAGTTAAGAATGCTAAATCCATCCCCTCATATGTATTTTATGAAGTTTAGTGATCAAATAATTATTGGAGCGTCACCAGAACTTCTCTTTCGGCTTAAAAACGGGGAAATGGAAACTTTTCCTTTAGCTGGAACAACAAAACGAGGAGCTGATAAAACAGAGGATCTAAAATTAGCCCGAGAATTACTAAATGATAGTAAAGAAATAGCTGAACATAATATGTTAGTAGATTTACATAGAAATGATTTAGGTAGAGTTGCTAAATTTGGTACTGTCAAAGTTAGAAACCTTATGGATATAAAAAAATATTCTCATGTACAACACATATCGTCTGAAATTGCTGGTATAATTAATGATGATGAGGATATGTTCTCCGCTTTAGCATCAAATTTTCCAGCTGGCACTCTGTCTGGCGCCCCTAAAATAGAAGCTATGAAAATAATAAATGAAATTGAAGAAGACGGAAGAGGTCCATATGGAGGAGCAATAGGGCAGTTTGGATTTAATGGTGATTGTACATTTGCCATTCCAATTAGATCCATTTTTATAAAAGGTGAGAAAGCTTTTGCTCAAACTTGTGGTGGAAATGTTTATGATTCAGATCCAGATAAAGAATATTTAGAAATTGAAAGAAAACTAGCTGCCATGAAGACAGTTTTAGAATCATTTAGAGAGACGAAATAATATGAAAGTCTTAATAATAGATAATTATGATTCATTTACTTTCAATCTATTTCAATATTGTGGTGAGATTTTAGATAAAAAAACATCAGGTATAAAAACTGATATAACAGTTAAAAGAAATGATCAAATATGTCTTAATGATTTAAAACTTGATAAGCCTGACAAAATAATAATTTCACCTGGTCCAGGATCGCCTGCAGAAAAAAAATATTTTGGAGTCTGTCAAGAAATTATCCTAAAATTTGGTCCAAAAATACCAATCCTAGGGATATGTCTAGGTATGCAAGGTATAGTTCATTCATTTGGAGGTAAAATCATTCATGCAAATGAACCTATGCACGGAAAAACCTCATTTTTATTACATGACCAAGAAGGAATACATAATAAAATACCTCAAAATATAGAAATAATGAGATATCATTCTCTAATTGTTGAGACAAAATCTTTACCTAGTTGTTTTGTTATAAACGGGGTTTCACAAGATATAGATGATAAAAGTTCTATACTTGATATAAACAAAGTTTCTTTTAGTGGTGAAATTATGGCGATCAGTCATAAATTGTATCCTATTTATGGAATTCAGTATCATCCAGAATCTTTTGGTAGTGAGGGTGGAAAGGAAATATTAGAAAATTTTTTATTAAATTTATAGGTGTGTTTTATGATAAGTAAAGCGATTAAAATTTATGAGCAAGGATCTGTGGATGTCCTGAAAATAGAAGAAGTGAACTTAAAAAATTTAGGCTCAAACGAAATTTTAATAGAACACTCGTTTGCTGGATTAAATTTTATAGATATCAATCAAAGAAGGGGCACCTATCCACTTAAGAATTTACCTGTAGTACTTGGGATGGAAGCATCTGGAACGGTAAGAGAAATTGGTTCTAATGTTACCAAATTTAATATTGGAGATAAGGTAACACATTGTATGAATCTAGGTTCTTTTTCACAGTTTATGAATTTAGATCAAGATAGAACTATTAAGCTTAAAAAAGAAGTTGATCTTAAAATCGCCGCTGCATCTACCTTGCAAGGATTAACTTCTCAATACCTAATTAACCATTCATATAAATTAAAAGAGCATGACACTGTTCTTGTACATGCTGCAGCGGGAGGCGTTGGACAAATTCTTTGTCAATGGGCAAAAAAAATTGGAGCAAATGTTATTGGAACAGTAAGTTCTAAAGAAAAAGAAAGAATTGCTAAACAAAGCGGATGTAGTTTTACTATTAATTATTCAAAAGATGACTTTCACAAAAAAGTCTTAGAAATTACAAATAATAGTGGGGTAAATATCATATATGACTCAGTTGGAAAAGATACCTTTTTAAAAGGAATAAGCTGCCTAGCTTCAAAAGGAAGAATAGTTAGCTTTGGAGTTTCATCAGGTCCTATTGATCCTATTAACATAAATATGCTTAGATCTTTTTCAGGGTCTATTTCAACAGGCGGACTAAATACTTACATAAAAAACGCTAATGAAATGCAAATGAATGCTGATACATTTTTTGATATGATCATAAATAAAGATTTACAAATTAATATAGATAAAACATTTTATATTGACGAGATAAGAGAAGCTCAATCTATATTAGAAGAAAGAAAAACGACCGGTTCGGTTGTTCTTAAATTTTAAAAAATTTTAAATTATTTTTAAATAATGTAATATATATATAAATGATAAATATTTTGGAGAATATAATAATCAATGCTTAATCTTGGATTGTTTATGATGCCTCTTCACCCTGCAAATAAAGATGTAGGTGTTTCTTATGAAGAAGATAGAAAACTTGTTCTTTTAGCAGATAAATTAAATTTTACCGAAGCTTGGATGGGAGAACATTATAGCTCTACAGCAGAACCAGTTACTTCACCATTGATTTTTAATGCATCTTTAATAAAAGAGACAAAAAATATTAAGTTTGGAACAGGAGTTATTTCCCTACCTCAACAACATCCCGCAGTAGTTGCAGGTCAAGTAAGTTTACTAGATCATCTTTCAAAAGGAAGAGTTATTTTAGGTGTTGGTGCAGGAGGATTAGTAAGTGATTGGGAGCTCTTTGGTAATATGGATGGACGCTCAAGAGCAATTACAATGATTGAATCAATGGAGGCAATTTTAAAGTTTTGGGATGAAAGTGAAAATTATCACTACAAAGGTGAATTTCTGGATATTTCTTTAAAGAAGAATATTATTCATGAATTAGGTATTGGAAAATTTGTTAAACCATTTCAAAAACCATATCCTGAAATCGCAATATCTCTTAAAAATCCTAATTCAATGACAGCAAAACTAGCCGGAGAAAAAGGATGGATACCAATTTCTGGTAATTTTGTTGATGCTAAAGATATAGCAACTCATTGGCCAACTTATCAACAAGCGGCAAATAAGGTCGGCAAACAACCGACCTATCAAAAATGGCGTGTTGGACGAAGTGTACTCATTACTTCATCAAATTCAGAAGCTGAAGAAATTTTAGGTGACCCTAAAGGAGTATTTTCTCACTATTTTCTCTATTTAAATACTGTTTCAAAACTTGCATCAGGTACTTTAAGTAAGGATATTAACCTTAAAAAGGACTTACCAGAAGCTATGAAAAAAGCAAATGACTTGATAATTATTGGTAATAAAAAAACTGTAACTGAAAAATTAGTATCATTTATTGAAAGAGTTGGTCCTTTTGGTACACTCCTGCTCACAGGCCATGATATAGGAAATTCCAAAAAATTATGGGAAAACTCATTTTCAGAGATGGCTACTTATATCCAACCCGTATTAAACAAGTACATAAGTCAAAAATATATCAATTAAGTTCACTACTTTGGCATCATTTTCTGAAATGGAAATCTATATGTTTTTAGTGTAAATTCATTATTCCTGGATCTTTTATCTATAGGATCCTCTTTAACAATTTCTCCCATTTGAGGTACACCAGACCTATCAGCATTTCTTTTAGCTTGATCCAAAGCTTCTTCATTTTGTTCCGTATGAGGAAATTTAAAAAGTTTATTTATCCCATCTTTTACAGCCCATAACACGATCAATCTTTCGCCTTTATCATAAATAACCGCATGATGTTCATAAACAAATTGTTCAGGAGGCCTGTCATACATAGGACGACCTATAAATTCGTGGTTTGTGTAAAAGCTTAACCAAATTGCTATGAATATAATTGGAACAGTAAAAAATCTTTGCCATATATTTTTTGTAAAAAACGGTAAACAACATATAGCTCCAGCAAAAGACCAAATTAACATTAATTGTCCAGAACTAATCGAAAAGTCTAACATTATACGCCACTCTTCTTTCTAATCACTTCTCCATCAATGATGAGCTCATTAGTCGGATCAACATGAACTATACCATTATAGTCTACTCTAAATTTAAATGCTGGAAGCTCCTGCCCTTCGGAACTAAAAAATAATTTTTTAGTATATTCTTCTTTATAAGGATTAACTTTAAGCAATTTTACTGTTGCATGTGTAAGCGGCGCAGGGAATTTTCTAGCATTGTAAAAATGTATAGTTACCAAATAAGATCTCGCCTCAGGCGTTCTTATTGCTACGACTTCCCTATTTTCTTTGAGATAAACTGTTTTGCCATTTTGATCAACATAAGTGTCATTGACTGTTCCCAAGTCATCTCTTTCTAGATGAATTAATGCATCATCAGGTCTTCTGAAGCTAACAATATGTCCCATGTTATCTTTGACCCAAACATCAAGATCGTAAGGTTTTTCTCCATCCCATTCAAGTTCAATAAAATATTCTGCCTTAGGCTTAATTGTCTCTTTTTTAGCAACAGGATTTATTAATAAAAAAGCTAACATAAATAAAAATACGAAGCCTATTAACATATTAAACAACAGGTCAATAAAACCAAAAGATGATCTATATCTAGGATCACTCATAATTAGAATTATTCTCTAATATTACCATTTGGATTTTAGTTAGAACGCTCCCAACTAACCCTGAAAGAGTTGTACATAATGCAGTACTCATGCCCAAGGCCATGTTTGAAATTACCTTTTGAACATTTTCAACATTACTCACATCTAAATTATCAAAAGCAGAACTTAACATTAACAAAAAACCAGCTACTGTTCCTATTAAACCTAGAGTAACCATGGTTTCCGAAGAAAACCATATGTAGTTACTTAATGTTCTATGCTCTATGTTAGATTTGAAACTTAAAAAACCAGTAGCAATTGAAGCTGCTATAAAAATTACAATTATAATAAAACTAATTTTAGTTTGATCTGCATCATAAAGTTTTTCAAACCAACCATATGTAAAAATTAAAATAGCAGAAAATGATACAGTAACTACTTGTATCCACCATAATAAAAAAGCTTTTGACAAATAAATTCTCCTTAAAAGAGCTTTAAAAAATACTTTATATGTTAAATTAACT
>CABYBQ010000008.1 GCA_902517275.1 uncultured SAR116 cluster alpha proteobacterium | reverse complement strand
GTTATATCTGTGCCACCAGCATAATATCCAACAGCAGTATTATAATTTGCCTGTCCAGTTGTAATATTTGGAAATTGATTGTTTTCAGAACTACAGTTAGTAGTCTCAGTACATACAGCCATAGCTGAAAAATCTTTCATAATACTGAAAGTTAAGCAAATTATAATTAGAATTTTTAGAAGTATAAAGACCATGTAAATATTACGGCGAAATGAATTTTTTGTTAAAACTAATTCACCATATGGATATCATAACGTATAGTTTTGCCCAAAATCTGATGTGAGCATTGCTTAATGTCTCTAAGTGGCTCAGCATATCTTGGTTGTTTAATAACAACTCTATTTTTTGCAAATTTTAAGGCTACCTCTATCAATTCCGTATAATCAGAATCTGGTCCCACTATCTCTCTTATTAATCTCATATCATTTTTAACAAGAGCTGATTTTTTTCTATCTTTGTACATTGTGTCTATTAAGATCACCTCTGGTGACAAATAAGGTAAAATATTTTTTGAGTCACCAAAAATTAACTTCATTCTGCCTATAATTTTACTTATCTCTCCTCCATGCAATACACCTTCTGAAACACCGTCTCGAAGTAGCTTATACATTGTTTCAGATCGTTCTATTAAAGTAAGATTTGCTCCAAGAGAAGCTAGTATGAAAGCGTCGTAACCTAAACCAGCAGTTGCATCTACAATATTTCTATTTTTATTAGATTTCATTCCAACGGCTTTGGCTAAATTTTGACCTCTACCTTTACCGTATTTTAATCTATGTAATATTGGACCTTCAACAAAAGAACATTTCAACATTTTGTGCTATAAAATTAAATTTTTACATTTTCTCAAATATCTAAAAAATTTAATTATTCTCCATTGGTAATGTTTGATTAATTGCGGCCCACTCGTGCAATGAGTTGTCATAAATAACTATTTTTTCAAATCCTAATTGATATAGAACAAACGCTTCCAAAGATGCAGCAATTCCTCCACCACAATAGTTAAGAATCCTTTTGTCTTTGGTAATTTTATTTGTCTCAAACATTTTGGCAAGTTCTTCAATTGGTTTGAATTTTCCAGTCTTATTATCTAACAATTCATGAAACGGTATATTTTTGCTACCTGGTATCTTCCCTCGTCTTCCATATCTAGGGTTCTTACCTTCATGGATATCTGCAGTTAGAGAATTTAATATTATAAAATCTGGGTTATCAATGGCATTGATTACTACATCTTTATTAACAAAAATATTCTCTCTTGGAGTAAATTCAAAATCAGATGGTGAATAGTTTAAACTTGTTTGTGAGGTAGGCAGACCAGTCTGTTCCCATTCCTTAAAGCCTCCATCTAATATGCTTACGTTATCTATTCCTACAGATCTAAGCATCCACCAAAGGCGAGCTGACCATTGTGCACCATTTCTAGAATATAATATTATATGAAAATCAGAACCGACGCCTAAATTTTTGAATTTTTCTGCCAGTTTGTCTAGCTTCGGTAATGTAAACCTGTACGGACTTTTTTCATCAGATAAATCCAAATGAAGATCCATGAAGCTGGAGTTTTTTATATGTTTTATTTCATATTTTTTTCTACCACTTTCAACAATATAAGGTAGAGATGGATCATTGTCTTTATAATGTAGATAAGTTGTACAATCATATATTCTTATATCGGGACTGTTTAAATTATTATGAAGCCATTCGCAACTTACAATTGCATTTGGTTTTTTCCAGACTAATTTTGTTGTCATAAGTTATACCTTTAAATAGTGTTTCAATTTATTAAAATTTTTTAGGGTGTTAAAAATACACTGCCTCCACCTCTTCTAGACTCTAGCACATCGTGTGCTAAAGAAGCGTCTTTAAGTTTATAAGGCTCTAATTTTGGTATTTTTATTTGGTTATTTTGAAAAGCACTAAAAACAGAATCAGCCATTTTTTTGTATAAGTTGGAGTTAGATATGTAATCGAAAAGAATAGGCCTTGAAATTGTAAGGGATTTACCAGCAAGGGTTGACATAGATACTGGCTCAACTGGACCTGAGGATTGTCCAAAATTTATTAAATGTCCACGTGTACTAATAATTTTTAAAGAGTTTTCAAATGTATCTTTTCCTACTGAGTCAAAAACTTTGTCAACACCATTACCCTTAGTAATATTCATTATTTGAGTTACAAAGTCTTTTTGATTATAAGTAAATGCATAATGACAACCAAGTGATTGAGCTAACGATTTTTTTTCATCATTACCTACACTTCCAATTACACATGCACCTTTCGATTTCGCCCATTGAGAAAAAAGACTTCCTACTCCTCCTGTGGCAGCTGTGATTAAAATAATGTCATTAGGTTTTACTTGAGTTACTTGCTCCATTAACATTTGAACTGTTATTGCTCTTGAAAAGTTAGTGGCAATTACATCATCAGAAATATAGCTAGGTATTTTTATGGCAAGTTTACTATCGATTACTCTATGACTTGCATATGCTCCATAATACTTAGTTATGTAGCAAATCCTATCTCCAATATTAAAATCTCTGCTTTTATTACCAACATCTTGGACAACACCTACCGCTTCTAATCCCGGTATACCGGGTAACTCAAGTGTTTTATATAACCCAGACCTAACATAAATATCATGAAAGTGAACGCCTATTGCAGTTTGTTTAATGAGCAATTCGTTATCTTTGGGCTTTTCAACAATAACATCTTCTAATTTTAAAACGTTTGATTTTCCGTGATTTCTTAAAACTATAGCTTTGGACATAAATTCCTCTTAACAATTTCAATTTCAGGTAATGATATAAAATATTTGTAATTCTTCAAATCATTAATAAGATGTTTTTAATTGAATTTGAATATTATTCGTTAGGGTTTTTAATCTATGTCCATTATGAGAATAACAGTTCGTACATTTCAAAATGAACAGCATGCAGAAATGTTTATCGCTATATCCCAAAAAATCATGGAAGATACGCTGAAAGATAAATTTAAGATTGATTTTAAAATGATACAGAATAAATCAACGAAAAATCAGGTTACTGCTATTTGGAAATATGATAATGAACAACACTTAAAAGAAGTACGAAAATATTTATCAAAGCATAACTCTATACCAAATTCTTTATCGCCAAAAGAAGTTGTTTTTTCGGGCGATGTAATATTAGAATCTAAATTATAAAATATATTTTAAAAAAATTTAATACTCATCATAATTAGGCAAATTAGAGCAACAGCCCACACACCTGTTCTTAAATAATTAATTCCCAGAATATATAGAGGTATATAAATTGTTCTTGACACCAACCATAATAACGCCAATGAAGAATTATCGACCTCTTTGATAATTGATATTAAGACCAAACCAATAAAAATTGGTAATGTCTCAAATAAATTCCTCAATGCTCTATTAGCTCTCCCAAAAAACTGAGATGTATCTTGATCATTGTCTCTTGAAGAAAAAAGATATATAAATTTTATTTTATTAGTGATCAAAAGATCAATTATTACAGGAATAGATATTTGAACTAAAACTAACAAAAAAGAAAGTATAAGAATGTTTTCTAAAGTCATTATAATCTCCCATTAATTATTTATTTTGATTTAATTTTAATCTATCGAGTAAACAGTTTATATATTCTTCAGATTCTAACAATTTTTTTTTTAAATTTTTATTTTGTTCCTCAAGAAAATAATTTTGTCTTTTTAACCACTCACTATGTTCAAGTTCAGTAGGATACTTTTTCTTAGACATTGAATTTCTCTTATTTAAATTTGTTTAAATAGATGTATTAATTAACATTTAAGATATCAACCCGAATGCTAAAAATACTTTATATAAAAACATTAACTTTCTTTTTTTGTTGAATCTTTTGTAAGATATACCCCAAAACAAAAGCCACCAATTGCAAAAAAATTTAGAACAAAATTAGGCTCAACCAAATCAATAGTCCGTAAAACACCCCATAATAAGCACATACTAATTATTATCCATCCTGCTATTTGTCTATTCATAAATAATCCTTTTTAGAGACTTTAATAGTTTTAACTATCTACATTGACTTAATAGTTTATCTAGTTAGTTTAATATTTAAGTTAAATTAGTGTGTTTTTTTCATGAATATTTTAGGATCTTTTTTAATTTTAATAATTGTGATGTCTGAATCTTTGGCTGATAGTGTTTTTAAAGATAATTTTCAAAACTCAGAAAAGTGGAGTTTTTTAACAGATCAGGTTATGGGAGGTGTTTCTTCAGGAAATGTAGAGTTTATTTCTATTGAAAATAACCTAGTTGCACATATTACAGGTAAAGTATCAACTGAAAATAGGGGTGGTTTTATTCAAATTAGAAGAAAACTTAACAAAATAAATTTAGAAAATTCTAAATTTATTGACATAACTGCAAAGGGAAATAATCAAAAGTATTTTATTCATTTGAGAACTACTGGTACTATTTTGCCTTGGCAATATTACCAAATTGACTTTAACGTGAAAAATGAATTCCAGGTTTTTAGATTACCAATTGAGACCTTTAAAAGATCAAGTTCATTTTTATCTAATAAAATTAACGCAAAAAAAATTACTTCAATTGGAATAGTAGCTTTCGGAAGAAATCATGTTGCAGATATCTTCATTAAAGAAGTAAATTTTGTTAACTAATCCTATAAAATCTTTGATTATTCCTTAAGTAAAGTAGCTCTTTTGAATTCTACGCTTTTTGGACGAATTGTAAAAAAACGTGAAATTCTATGTTGTTCTAATGCTTCATCAATTATCGTTTGCAAATCACCTAATTTTCCTTCAATTGGTTGACTATTCCATTCCCTGCCATCAACTAAAAGTGTTATTATATACTTTTGTTTTTCATTAATCATTTGTTTACCTAATTCTTGATAATAATAACCAAATAAACCTCAGTGAAACAAAGTTCCTGACAACTCCAATAACATAAGTAAAGGCTGCAGCTCTAAGTATTGATTGGCAAGCATTGTGATATTCAGGTGGTACTTTATCTTTGATTATTGGTAAGGCTCTATTGAAACTTGCATCTATCTCAACCTCTAGAGTTATTAAATGTACAACAACGCCTATTAATAAAGACAATAGAACTAAAAGCAGACAAATTTTTATTAAAGGGTATGAGCCTGTAGCTAAAATCGTTGGGATACCAACCATTAATAATCCACTACCAAATTGCGAGATCCATGCAGTACTTTTTACTAGAGTGGTTCTTTGTTCGAGAGGTTTATATTTTTCGTGATGTTGTATTGCGTGTCCTATTTCGTGGCAAACGATAGATATGGCTGTAAGACTTTTTTTTGCTAAACGGTCCTCAGAAACTTTAACCTTTTTTTCTGTAAGATCATAATGATCTACGGTTAATGATTTCTCTATTTTTACTTCCTCTAAACCCATTTCTTTTAATATTATCTTGCCAAACTCAAGGCCAGTAAATGGCATATTTACTAATACTTTATCATTTTTACTAAATACAATATTTAACCAGATTACTGGTGCCACTGAAAGAATTAGAAATAACATGAAATATATAATCATTTTAGTTTGTATAACCTTTTATTTGGGTAATATCTACATAGTTATATTTGGTATTTTTTGAACGTAATTCAACTGTTTTAATTAGAATTAAATACTCTCATTATCTTCCCCATAAGCATTTTATTACTTATGTTTTTAATTCTGTTAAGTCGTTATAATTATGTAAAAAAAAATTATTTTATACTACTGTTGATTCTAACCAATTTAAAAATTTTTTATTACCCTTTGAAATATCAAGTTTTAGAATACAAGGGGTTTCATAACTATGATTCTCAGTAATTAATTTTTCAAGTTTTTCAAATTTACTTTCAATAGTTTTCAGGATTAAAACCGTTTCTTTTTCAAAATTTATTTGTCCTTCCCATTCAAAAACTGAATGGATTTCAGGGAAAATATTTGTACAAGCACACAATTTATTTTTTATAGCCAGCTCAGAAATTATTTTAGCTTGTCTAAAATTTTCAACAGTTACATATACGAAGCAAAACTTAATATTTTTCATAAGATAAGTTTAATCAAAATATTTATGACGTAAATAGTTATAAATTTTAATGAAAAAAAAGAAAGGCTAAAAGAAAATAAGAATATTTTATTTATGCATATAAATACATATTATTTAAAAATATGTATGATGGATCAATTTTTTTTATTTTTTAAGAGTTTGTCCAAAAACTATTCTTCCTTTGAACTTGCAATTTGGGTTACATATATCGAATAACAAAAACCAAGAATGGCAACTATATCAACCCAATTGAAAGTTTTATCTGATCCGCCAATGACTCTATAAATACCATAAACAAAACAAACAATACCTAATAACCAACTTTGTGCATATTTGAAATCCATTTAATCCCTCTTATATAAAATTTGAATATAATATTTGTTAATCCGTTACTGTTACTAAAAATCTAAAAAGTGATATTATTCTAATCATTTTTTTCGATAGGGGGATACTTTTTCCATATTAAAAAAGTCCATCCTAAACAAAGACAATATATAATTAAAAAAAATTCAGATGGAAAATCCCAATAAATTACTTCGGTTATCCACCTAGATAAAAATAACTGATTTTCGGTAATGCCTCTTAAATTATTTTCTAAAACAGTTAGAGGACAAGACAATCCTAATATTGTCTCAAAAGTAACGAAAATCATCATTCCAAAATGAAGTAATCTTAATTTTTTATTTTTAATCCAAATCCAATTAAAATCGTAACCAATTGGTATTAAGACAAAACCAAATGTAATAAATACAACAATGCAAAAGTGAAAAAAAAGAACAATATCTGCTATTAATATCATTTTTTACTCTTAATTTTATTGTAAAAAGTTCATTAATAAATTTTAATAAAAAAAACATACTTTTGCATTCTAATTACAAAATATTTAAAAATTAAATATGAATAGATAATCTTAATACTATGTGTGGCCGATTTGTAATATCATCTAATAATGTTTTTGGTCTAGAATATAAGCCCTCATTTAATATTGTACCATCACAATTGGTGCCTGTGAAAACTATTAATGATGCAAAGTTAATGAAATGGACTTATGCACCATTATGGAAAAAAGATATGAACCTGATTAATTGTCGTTCAGAGACTATGAATGAAAAACCATCCTTTAGAAATGCTAAAAGATGTGTGATATTTCATAATGGTTGGTACGAGTGGCTAAGAAAAGATAAAGAAAAAATTCCATTTTATCATTATTGTCAATCAAACAGTTTTGCAGGTCTTTATAACGATATTGGATGTCTTATTCTGACGCGAGCTGCAACAGATCAAATCAATCATATTCACCATCGACAACCAGTTTTATTGGACAATTCTGAAATATCTTCTTACCTTGAAGGAGAAAATTTATTAAACAGTAAAGCAAATTATGACATAAATTTTTATCGTGTAAGTAAAGATGTAAATAATCCCCGAAATAATAATTCAAATCTAATTACTATGGTTGACACAACTTAAACTTTTAAGGTTTATCATATAAGGATTTATTAAATTACTAGGATCAACACAAATTTACTCTAAATTTCTAAATAAAATATACTAATATAAATTTTTACTCTTTAGCTTTGTTACAATCTTTATAAATAATAGAAATTCTATGATTAATTATTTTATAAGAACAATTGAGCTAAAATTAATATTTTTAGACTCGTCATTAAGTTTACTCCTATATTCTTATTAGCACTAGCACGCTTAGTGGGGATTTGGAATTATTCTTAAATAAAGAACCACATTATTTAAAATTGTGCCTAAATATTTTTTCGACAAATATAATCTTCGGTAATTACTTATTAATCTGATTACTTTTTTCGTCTTTAAAAATATAATGTGAACCGATACAACCTATCATAATTGCAATTAATAATTCTGGTTGGCCCTTTTCAAGCGAGTTTTTAATAATTAGCCAAAGTATAATAATCAAAATACTAAGTGGGAAAACAATTAGAACTTTAACTTTCCAGAGAATATGTTGATAACATAATTTAACAAATTTTAAGATCCACTTTAAAAGACCTAAAATTAACACACCAAAAATAACGAACATACAAAAGATAAATATTTTAAAAATTGTATATTCCATAATTATAATTAGTTTGCTTCATATAAAGGAAGTACTATTTTAGTTGAATTTAATCGACACTTAATAAATGCTCTAATATTTTGAAATTGAGATTTAAAATTTTTTCCGTTAAGGTATTTATAATATCTAATGCAGTTACCGCAAAGATAGATCCAATCTTTATCAGATAAATGTTTTTTGCAATTCCATATAATTTTGTGAGGATCAAAACATTCTTTACAAAAACTATTTAATTTAAACATATAATCAAATACTCCATTCATTCATCCAATATGATATAGTTGGGAAAAAAACAAAAAGCATAAATAATACTAATATAATTATTACCCATTTATTCATTTATATTCCATAATTTTAAAAACTGTTAAAAGTAAAAACTAATGTGCCATGATTAGTAAAATATTCAAAATAATATAATACTGAAAAATTAATTTAGTTTTAATTAAAGTAACTTTTTCCGATAGTTTTCAAAACATATCAATAATATTATTAGTTAATTAAAATATTTTTAAAATTTATAAGGATTTATCAGTTAAAAAAGTAACTAATCAGATGGATCAATTATTACTTCACCGCTGTAAACAATTTCTTTTGGAGATAATGAATTTGGCATTTTAACATGTTTAGCTAAATATGTTCTAACAGTTTTTAAATGTTTTTCATCTTCGTATTTCCAAATACTTGTAACTTGACTTTTGTTGGTCTCATTTTGAAGAACAGTCAAATTAATTTTAATATCATTACTAAAACATTCTTTTTTAATTTTTTGACAAAATAGAAGAAACAAATCTGCATGTTCTTCATTTTGAAAAGTCCGGACATAACTCTCACAATAGACATCTAATTTAATTCCTAAAATTATAGTACGAATAATTATTTAATTAATTATATAAAGAAATTACTAATTTATATAACCATAAGTCAATATTGGAAGATTTGTGTATGCAAACCGTCCTTCTTCCTCAGCCATACTTAACTGACATTGCCATTCATCTACTTTGTCCGATGAAACTCCTTGCTGTATAGCAAATTGAGCCATAACGTCAGCTGCATACCTTGCTGGTGAATTATTATCTCTATTCGTTATAAATAGAGGTAATGGTTTGTGTTTAATATGTTTAAACCCAAACTTTTTGAGTTTACCTGTGAGATCCATAGGTAGCATTTGATGGAAACAATGTTTTTTGAATGTATCTTGGATAATGTTATTTAAGTTTTCATCGGCACCATAAAATTTATAATAATCCCACAGAATAGATATATTTACAAAAATAGATTCTGGTTTAAGCACTCTAATAACTTCTTCAATTGATTCATCAACATTTTTAATATATTCAAAGGTTTGTACAGAGACCACAGCGTCACAACTGTCGTCATTCAAATTTATTGAATTTGCTAATCCATGTAGAGTAAAAACATTATCATGTGAATTACATCTTTCTTTAGCTTGTTTTAGTTGGTCTTCGCTAGTATCTAATCCATATACTTTACCATTTGGGCCGACGGCTTTTGCAAGTTCTTCTAGAAGATGTCCTCCTCCACAACCTATGTCGAGAACCTGTTGACCTGATTGCAAGTCTAAACTATTTAAAATTTCAAGCCTTCTAGAAGTTCCCGCAATACTAGCAGCCATTTTTCTTTGTATAAGGCCAATTTCATTTTGAAATTCCATAACATTCCTATATTTAGTTTTAATATAAACATTATAATTAGTAAGATATAAAAAGGTAAATATTTCAAATAAATTTAAATATTTTTAATTGTTAACAACTATTATTAAACTAAGGGCTATATCTTTAACTTAGTAAATTCATAAGCAACAATTTTAGATATTCTACTTAACTTTTTATAATTTTTCATACTAATATTAAAGTATTAAAACGATATCTAAATGCAAAAAATCTTAATATTGTTAAAATTAGGACAATAAAATAAAACTATGTTGCTATCCCACAGTAGATGATTTAAAAAATTCATATAAAAGTTTAACATTTTATATTGTATATTCTTTAATCTATATTAATACGCACTGGTTTATACTGAAAATTAGGTAGAATAAAATAATGAAGAAAAAATTTTGTATATTATTAACTTTATTGATGATTCCAACTATTAGCAATTCAACTACAAAAATAAATTTAGAAAGTTATATCAACTCACTATTGTGGGAAAAAAGGATAGTTCTTTTTATTTCAAAAGCAAAATATGTTCATTTTATTAATGAAACTGACGATTTTTTTAAAAATAATAGTTGTGAAAATGAAGCTAGAAATTTGAAGTACATTAGAATCGTTGGGGATGAAATTAATAAATATGTTATGCCAGACAGATATCTTGATAAATATGGTATCTGGTTAATTGGCTATGATGGAAAAGATAAATCACATTCAACAGATATTTCATTATTAAAAGAAATTTATAATATTATCGACAAAATGCCTGTAAGAAAAAGAGAAATTACAGAACAAAACAAGATATGTAATTAATAAGCAAGATTAATTGGATTTAAGTATTTGAGTATTTTTTTATGTATATTAATTTTAGTTAAAATTAAATAATTTAACTTTAAAAATCTCTCCATTTGAAAAATATCTTACACCCCAGCTTTGATAATAAGAAAGTTTTTCATTACATTTTTTCATTGATACATTTCTCATTAAATGTACGGGGGATCCACCACCACCTTTTTTTGAATTTTCTTTAGAAACTGTCAGACATAAAGTCTTATTACTTTTCAAACGAATAGTGTTGTCTTCATTAAAGATAAACTCTTGAAAGTTTCTACATTTTATAAGATTTAAACTTATCGGGCTCTTGTATGAAGCAGTTTGTAAACATACACCAAAATAAGGAAAAAATATTTGTCTTTGTTTAAGTTTTTTTGCATCTAAACCTTGGTCAACAGAAATTTTTCCTTGATAAGAGTAACAAGTGTGTACTTGGATCCCTCTTTTTATTTTAGCCTTAAATTTATGTCCTTTAATATCAATACAAAATCCTCTTTTATCGTCTAAATTATCTAGTAACTTAATCTCTACTAAACCAACATTTGAATTACTCCAAACTTTAGAAGAATTGATAAAAAGACAAAATAAAATTCCAAAAAATATTAATATTTTTTTGAAAACAGAAAGCATTACTGCATCTTAAAAGTTAGCATTAAGATTGGTAAACAATAATTAATATTCTTAGGAGAAACTCACAATTTGAGTGTTTGTTTGTATTGTTATTTTTAATATAATAATAATTATTATACATACTCATCATATAATTTTATATCCAAACTTTTTTGAAATAAAATCTACAATAAATATGAAAAAAATTGTCATAATAATACTTAATATTACTGATATATAAAATCCAAACTTATTTATTAAATATGGAAAAGTTAAAAACATAGGAAGTGTGGGCAGGACATACAAAAATGTAAACGACATATGGTTAGAAATTTTTTCTGTAGGTGTTTTTTCGTAATATAACCAAAATAGAATCATAATGGTCGTTATCGGAAGTGCAGCAACCAGACCTCCCATACGCTCATTTGTTTTAGCAATTTCACTAATAATAACTATTAAAAATGCAGTGACTAAGATTTTGGAAATCAGGTATATCATTTTTTAAATAACTTTTAACTGAAGGCAATAATTCATTTAACTTTTTATCATATTATCAATCTAATTATAATAAAAATTTATACTATTTTACTTATCACTAAAATTATTTAATTATCAAGTGACTCGATAATTTGCGTTATTGGTTTTGTTTCTTTGAATGATTCTCTATCTTTATGTATGTTCCAATATTTCAATAAATTTTTGTACTTATTTCTCCATTTAAATTGAGGAAATCTTAGGTCAAGATATTCCAAACAAGAAAATCCACTTACATCAGCAATATTAAAATGATTACCAACAAAGTACATTTTTTCATCCAAGTGTTGTGAGAGATATTCAACTCCTTCAAATATTTTTTTCTCTTGTCTTCTAATCCAAGTTTTGCTTCTTAAAGCTACTGTTCTTGAATTTTCAAGGAATATTAAAACGACGGCTTCACATATTCCGTCTGCTACAGTTTCAATTAACCGTGCAGAAATATTTTCTTTTAAGTCTTTAGGATAGAAGAGAGGTTTTGATTTATAGTAATCTAGATATTGAGCAATGACTTTACTATCAAACAAGGGTTCAAGATTGTCATTAATCAGTATTGGGATTTTTCCTAAAGGATTAACCCCATCAGTAAGTGTCTCTGAATTCCATGGAATATCAATAATTTCTTCAAAATTTATATTTTTTTCACGCAATATTACTCTTACTTTTCGTGCAAAGGGACTAGGAGTAGCAATTATTATTTTCATAAATTCAGTCTAGTCAAAATAAATATTAAAGGTAAAGATTATTTAATTTAGACATTTACAGAAATAATAATTTAAATTGTAAAAAGACTAAAATTATTTCAAAATTTTAAGTGTAGCTTTTGATTTCAAGATTTTTAAATAATTAAATTTATTTAATTCATAAAGCGAAGTTTTTATTTTTCTAATATGAATTTGGGATCAAATTTCATTATAAAGTTTTTAAATAATTTAATTTTATTATCTGGAATTGGCAAATATAAACAATTTAAAGCTGCTTTATTAGCAATATCTGCAATGATTTTATATTCAGCATCGTTTTCATACCTTTTTCGATCTAAAATACTTGTACTATTTATTAATCCGTCATTACTAACAAAAATTTGAAGAGAAACTGTAGGATGATTTTTTAAATTTTTTATAGATGGAAAGTTTAATTTAAAACATTTATTCATATGAACTTGTACAATATTTTTTAAATTTTTTAATTCAAAATTTGGTACATCTTTTAATTCATTCAAAATATTTTTTATATTTTTTATCGGTATATAGGTAGTTCCAGAACTTAGGCAATCATAAGTATGTTTTGGGCTTGTTTGTTCGCCTGATTTTGTATTCTCAAAATTATAAAACCATCCATTACCAGAAGGATGAATTATTATTTGATAATTATTGTATTTTTCTCCTCCCCAATCCCAGTAATGTTGAACACCTTTACGAGAATATATAGCAAGTTTTTTTTCTTTTGTATCATTTAACAAAGACATTCCAATTTTACTATTTTGGTCAATTTTTCGAAATTCCGGGAAATATCCAACTGAATAGGTAAGTTGTTTATATTTATTCAACCAATGGGATTTATAACATTTCCATTGAACAAATTTATATTCAATAACATCGTTTTTTATTTCATCTTGAGATATACCTACTTTTGTCTCTATTCCAGGAGAATCATTATTTTTTTGAGTTGTTACACAACTACTTAATAAATTAAATAAAAAAAATATTACAAAAAATTTATTCATTTTTAAATCTTAACGAAAAACGTATTAAAATAACAACAATGTTTAATAATTAAACATGTTAAATGCTTTTATTTAATGTAAAAATACTCTAATATAGATTTAGGGTAAGGACATATCGTGCAAAAATCAATCTATGATAATTGGAATATTGTTATGAACCATAACAAAAATCCTCTAAAAAATATTCCAGACACCAATACAAGACATATGATCATGCAAGTTTTAGCATGGATGTGGTGTATTATTTTTTCAATGTATTTTACTAGTATGTGGATATTTGGAATAACAACAATTGCACATATACTCTTATTAAGTGCAATTGCTATCACAGTAGCTACATTTGAAACTGCTAAGAGAAAACCAAGTTATTTTGGAAATTATTATACACCTAGTCGAAGTCGTGCAATATATGTTGATGGAAAAAGAATAGAGTTAGATCCTAATGATAGAGGTGGAGAGCATGAATAATATTTTCAGATTGGAATATTTTTATCTTGATAAAGTCTAAGTTTGTTAATTAATATTGATAATTCTTAAAAAATATTATATATGTAATTTATGTGTATTGGTTCATCATCTAGTTTTTTATCAACTTTTCTTCTAGCGCTTGCATGTTTCATTGGTATTTGGAATTATACTAAAATTAAAAATTATATATCCAATATCATCTTTAAATTTATTCCGAAAAAGTCAAATATTCAATAATCTTAAATTAATTAAATGTTTAAAATTATTATTTTTTTAACTATTACGTTTACTGTTTGTTTTTTATTATTGAACTTAATAAAAATTAATAAAAAACATGAATCTTTAAAATATATAATTCCAATCTCTCTAACATTAATAATTTTTGGAATCATCTTTATTATATTACCGAGATTAGGAATAAATCCGTTTAATTTAATTCAAACTCTAATTTCTAAGATAATTCCTTTATTTACTATGCTTAGAGGCATCACCATCAATTAGATTAAAGATATTAATTCTTGTGAGTTTTAAGAGGTGGTTGGTCTATATTTTTTTGATTCTATGTTAGTTTATAAATTAGGTTTTCTTTTTAGTTATTAGGGAGTGGGTGTCCCTAAATTATGCCTAAATTGGATGCCCCATTCACCTTTTGAATAGACAGCAATCCATATTACCTGAATAACAAGATCTGTAATGCCTGATTTATTTATTCTTCTCATTATTAGTTTATAAACAACTGATGAATTAGAACGTGCCACTTCTTCAATTTTGTCCATGTCTGTATGCGACCAATTTTCTTCTGTTTCCTTAATTATATTCCATGGCATTTTATAATTAATCTTATAATCTTCTTTATCTTTAATTGTTATCGAAACACCATTATAATTCTGATATGTAAATGGAAACTTTACAGTATCAATATAACCCGTTTCATCTTGAGAATTGATCGCTTCATGATGTTTATAAACTATATTTTCCGAAGTATTATGCATAAAAATTTCTTTCAGAATACTATCTTGATGTTTTAATTATTAGGTTTTACTACTGACTTTTTTATCATTTTTATATATTCCAGAATGTTCTTCAAGGATAGATCCTGTTGCTGCATAATATTTCCAAACGCCGTCTTTCTTGCCATTCTTAAAACTGCCCTTATATTCTAGCTGTCCGTTGAAGTGGTATGCGATCCAAAGGCCTACTTTTTTACCATTTATAAAATCACCTTTGTAACTGATTTCACCATTTTCATAAAAACGTATCCAAGGTCCTTCTTCAAGATCGTTTTTATACGACCCTTTTTCTATTAACATTCCTTTATTATTATAAGTAATCCAAGCACCATCTTTTCTTCCCATATTATAATTTGAAACAGAAAACAACTGTCCATTTTCATAATATCGAACCCATGTTCCTTCTTTTTTCCCATTTTTAATTAGACCTTTAATATCTCCATTAACTTTTCCATTGAAGGGGACATCAGAGAATTTCTTATAGTAGTTTCCATCTCTCCATATTAAGTCTCCCATTGTTTCACTACAAACAATAGAAGCATATAAGAAAAGGAGAATTGTAAGTCCTAAAAATAAAAAGAACTTTTTATAAACCTCTATCATTTTTTGAACCCTTTAAACTCACCAAATTTTTTTCCTAACATCGATCCATCATCAATATAAATTTTACCTCTTAATGAACCATCAGTATATTCTCGTAATTGAAGATTACCTTCTGCATATCTGTCATTCCACCTAAACCAATATCCTGCTTGATTAGTACCTGTTAAAATAATGTGACCTTTTTCAATTTCATTATTTAATTTATAGTAAAATTTTCCTTGTGAATAATCATCAGTGAATGCGAAACTCAATCCCACATCTTGCTCATATCTATAAAAAATTCCTTGATATTTAAGGTCAAATTTCTTTTCCCAATTAATAATTGGAGGAGTTGTTAATTTGTAAGGTTTTATTACAGATATTTGACTAACAACAACTGCATTATCTTTACTACAATTTTGAAGAAAACATAATATCAATATAAATAATAATAATCTCATATAATTAACTTAATGATTCGTAAAAATTTTTTCAAAATAAAAAGGGGAAGGTACACTCTCCTTTATTTTTTTAGTAAGGAAGACAATTAATTTGAATAGATATAATTTTATTAATATTAGAGTTTAAAATATATGTTTAGATTCAGATCATTAAAAAAGGAAAGATAATTGAAGAATATTATTTTGAGTAGAAAAGGCTTTGATTCTACTGCAGGTGGAGTTGCTTCTCCTATTTTTGATAATGGGAATATTTTTTCAATACCTATCCCACAGAAATCTCCATCACCTCATAAATATAAAGATCTGTTTTTTAATGGAATTTCTGGGAAAGATTTACTCAAAGAATCCTCTGCAAAATCTGTTACATTTGAAAGTTTTTGTCATTTTGATCCTTTATTAACTGAGGAAATTGGCATTTTTGGACAAGCAAATTCATCACAAACAGAATTAAAAAAACAACATGTAAACACCGGAGACTTATTTTTATTTTTTGGTTGGTTTAAACAGTTTTCTAGAAAAGGAAAACATCTACATCATATATTTGGATGGTTGCAAATTGAAAAGGTAATTGAAGGAAGAGATAATATAATAACTCATTTAGATCAATTAGGAACAACTCATCCTCATGGATTTGGGGATGTATCAAGATATTCTAATAATACTATTTACATAAGCAAAAAGAATTTAACTTTTAATAACAAAGAAATTGAATGTAGAGGTCATGGTCTTTTTAGAAAAACACATAAAGACCTAATACTAACAGAGGAAAATAATTCAAGATCTAATTGGAAATTACCAAAAAAATTCTTTTCTAAAACAAACAATCTTTTTCTCAACAGATTAAAATGGAAAGATGAAGTAAATTGTCTTGTAAATTGTTTGGGTTATGGTCAAGAATTTATCTTAAATGCAGAAAAAAATCCAAATATTATTGATTGGGCGGTAAAGTTAATAAAGGATTATGGATAAAAATTATTTAAAACTTTTCAAATAAATTTTCCGTTATTTAATTGTTTTGGATTTCCGATAACTTTTTCACATCTAGTTTTTATAGAAATTACTTTATGTATTTCTTTATAGGGAAAAACATAGGTTTTAGAATCTCTTATACATTGTTTGTAAGTTGCTTTAGGCAATCTTATTTCGAATGATGAAGGTTCTTTACCTAAACCCATTGTTACAATTATGACTAATACAAACTCACTCATTTGAATAAATTAAAAATTATGCTTAAAACAACACTAATTATTATGCACGTTACTACTGGAAATAAGAAAGTTGAGTTTCCAGACTTTAATATAACATCTCCAGGCAATTGTCCTAAGCCTATTTTTTTGATGTAAGGATAAAGTAATCCAATCACTAAAATAACTATTCCTAAAATTATTAAAATTTTTTGCATAATTATTTCATTATTAAATACATCATTATGCATACCAAAATTGAATTAATGATAATCATAGTTTTAGTTTTGACTTTCTTTTTTAAGAGTGGGGCATTCCATTTATTAGCATAATCCAAGTCAACTTCACCTTTTGCAAATTTTGCTAATAAACCTTTTTCCCTTGTTCTTCTTTCTTTCAAATAATTTTCTTTGGGTAATTTGATTTTAAATTTTTTGAAATATTTTTTTATATTTAGCATTTAAGTCTATTTTTTTGAAAAGGGTATACCTGAATAATTTTCTTAATTTATGTATATTTAGTCCACATTTCTGCAATAAAAACGTATGCACCATAAACATATAGACAATACATACAAAATTTTAATATTTTATTCATAGAATCATCTGAGGTATATGCCCAATGATGATATTTTTTATCTTCGACTATATTTTCACTTTTTCTTTTATTCCATAATATTAGCCAGTACGGAATATTAAGAATTATATAAAAAGAAATTACAATTGTAAGTAGACCTAAACCTAATATTATTCCAGTACTCATTTGTTAAATTCACTCCTAGACAAGACTGCAAACTTTCTATGCATTAACCCAATATAATATTGTTGGTAAAAACATTATAAATAATCCAAATAAAATTAATTCTAACCTATTCAATTTACAACTATTTCTTTATTAGTTTTTAAGGGAACAGTACATTGACTAGTTTCACCATTACAACAGTCATCAACAACTCTCTTGCAAGTCAAACATTGGTAATGCGATTGGACATAGATAAATCCTTTTGAACTGCTACAATATGGACAAGGAGGATTAATATTCATCTAAAAATAATAACCAAAAAAAAACAAAAAGAAAATAATTCATAAAACAATATATAAAAGTATTTACTATCACTCAACTGGTACAAGTATTTGAACTAAAAAAAAATACCACACGGGGGAAGTGTGGTATTTCTTTATAAATACACTAGGGAGAAAGTGTTATTTTTTTTATCATAAATAAACAGAATATTTAATTGATAAGATCTACCATAAAAAAATTTTGTAAAAATGATTAAAACCAAAGCAATAAAAATTCAAAAAAAAAGTTTATGATTAAGATGTGTACATAAATATTTTGTCAATATGTAATAGAAGCCATTTACAAAATATATTTAGAAACTTGATAATCAAGCTCTTTAGTTTTAGACAAATATATTTAAATGGTTTTCTAAGGAAAAAAGAAAGCAGAACTGAATTTTATTTTCCATTTATTATCTTCTTTAATAAAGATGTAAAATGAACTTATTTCTTCAAGTGGTTCATTATTATCTTTAACTCTCAATGCCTCTTTTAAAACTAAATGTGCTTTTTCTTAGTTAATTTCTACAACGTCAATATTAAGTGCAATTGTATCTCTGTAACCTCTATTTTTTAATTCATTTAGGTTAGAATGAAACTTATTAAATTCTTTTATTTCACCATCAAGAAATCTATAGTTGGGAAAACTTAAATGGTTTTCAACTTCTTTTGTATCTCCTTTTATAAATGCCTTAATATAAGCATCATAAGCATCCAAGACCTCCTGCTTAAGAATTAACTTATTCATTCTGAACCTCTTTTATTTATTTTATATAATCAGTGGCTAAATCATACTTTGTTTTAAGTTTTAATTGAACTTCTCTCTTGTCTTGTCTTAACTAATCCTACTGACATTGTTTTGCCAGAAAGAGACTTAAATATTTTTATATAAATTTTTCTATATTCCAAAACACATACAGTACAGAGCAAAAACCAACTTTTATCATGTTTTTCATATTTACAATTGTAGAGTTTTTTCGAAGGAAGTTTGTATCTAGGGCAATAATGATATTTCATAATCAAAACATATCAATAGTTAAAATCTAACATATTAATAGACCTACTTGATGTTCTTTTAATATTTATTTTATTAAAATAATCTTCATGTTTTTTTTGAAATTTTTTTATTTCCTCTACACTTTTTTCAAATGCTTTTTCATCTTTATATTCGAAGATTGAGGATAAGGCAAAACCTCCACCCTTATTCCAAACCTGATTAACTCTCCAACGCAGTAGTCCATATTTTTTTAATTTTTTATACATTTCATCTCCATGCTTTTCCATAAAATGTAGAAATGATTCCATTTCGATTTCAGTAGAAAAATCATTTAAAGTGTAACTAATTAGTTTTGCTTCAGACATATTTTAACTTGTCGCCATTATCATTAAATAATTAATTCTAACCAAAATATATATTAAAGGTAAAGAGTAATTGATATTTCTCTTTGGGTATTATCGTGGTTTATAGATTAGGTTTTGTTTGTAAGTTTTGGGTAGAGTGAATATTATTTTTGTAATAATATATTAAAAAAATAAGTCAGGATAATTTATAAATGATTACATCTATTGACCATATAGTTTTAACATCTAAAGATGTTGACAAAACCATTTTTTTTTATTGCGATATCCTAGGAATGAAACTTGAAGAAAATATTGACGAATATAAAGGTAAAAAAAGAATCTATTTAAAATTCGGAAGTCAAAAAATCAATGTTCATTCAGAAAAAAAACCTTTTATTCCTCATGCTAAAAATCCTATTTCAGGTGCAGTGGATGTTTGTTTTTTAAGTTCTTTACCAATACAAGATTGGATGAAAATTTTAAAGAAAAACAAAATAGAAGTAGAAATAGGACCTGTTCAAAGAGAAGGTGCAACGGGTAAATTAAATTCTATATATTTAAGAGATCCTGATATGAATTTAATAGAAATTTCAAACAAATTATAACAATTTGTCTAAAACTTATTTTCTTTAAATAGCAACATAAGTTTTATAAAAAATCCCACTTATATTTATCTAGTTTTTTAACTAACTCTGACATAGGAATAAGTTCATCTTTATAATCGCCTGATGAATGAACAACAAGCCATATACAATCTTTTTTACTTTGATTAATAGGAGTATGTGGTACATTTTCAGGAATAAATATTTGTTCACCTTTTTTAACTAATGTTTGTTTTTCTAATTTATTTCCGTGAAACAAAGTGCATTCACCTTCTAACAAATAAGCAATAGTTTCAATTTCTTTATGAATGTGAGGTATTGAGTAAAAACCTTGTGGAATCGGCAAAACATTCATACATACATTTTGAGAACCTGCTGTATTTCTTGAGACACCTGAATTAATAGGTAAAACCTTGCGCACCTAAATATGTATCGCCTGGTTTGATTAACTTTACTTTTTTGCCCATTTAATTAAAATTCATAATTATTTATTATTCATTTTAGTCAAAGTATACATCTCATGTTCTAGTCCAAGTTTAGGCGCTATTTCTGGTATTCTTTCTGACATTATCTTTTCCATTTTTTCTGGGTTAGTTATTGTTGCTTTTATCATTGCAGTGTTTTCATCAACTTTTCCAACTATATCGTCTTTCATAAATTGTTTTCTTAATTCTAAATCACCATCATATACAGATTTCCAGTCATCATAAGTGCAAGTAAATTTTGCTACAAAAAAAATTTCCATTATTTAACTCCTTTAATATTCTTTTTAATACATTTTGTATTTATAATTTTTGATTTCAATAAGCGTATCACCTTATTGAATGATAAATTATTCCTCCAGGACTAATAACTTTTCCATAATTGTGAAGTATATTACCAAATTCTTCAAAATAATTGTTTTTCATAGCGTTCTCTATATGACGTTGAACACTTTGTAATGAAGTAAATCTCTCATTTATTGTAAAAACTATATTTCCAGTTTCGCCTTTTGAAGGATCAGTTGGATCAACAAACTCAGGTGCTTTAGTAAAATAAGAATTTAATAGGTGTTTTTGTCCATTACTATCTTCTGAATAGAATTTCTCCATCCACGATGCGTGTTTTTTAAATATACCTTCAACTTCTTCTGCATTTTCTTTTGGAACTACATATCCTAAGTTAATACATCTTATTTCTTGTGACATTACATTTCTCCTCTAAATTATACGAATAATTATTAATCGTTTTGAATATTTATAAAACCTGAAACTTATAAATTCCAATGTTTGCTTAATATTTATTCAAGATATTATTCATCGTTTATTCTAATTTCACCTATTAAAAAATCTTTTTTAAATTTTTCTTATTTTGGAAATAATGGGTTTCTATCTGTTACAATTGTATTAAAGAAATCAGATTTGAGAATATTAGACTCATAAGTCAGATAAAAATCATTAAACGAATGATAAGATGTAGATTGAAATTATATAATTTAGAATTATCTATATATAACACAAATTAATGTATGAGGGATTTATATTGTGAGTAAAGATTTTAAAGTTTTTTTGGGAGTGATCAGTTTTTTTGTTTTATTAAAAGGTTATATATTTTTTAATATTAATCCTTCAATGTATCTTAACCCAATGGGGTTTTGACCTAATTTCTTTTTCAAAATTACTAAACCATTTAGTTGCATCTAATTTAGTATTAAATGTTTCTGTGAAACTTCTTCATCCAGATATTCTAAGCTGAGAGCTCCAAGTGTTTCCTCTTTTATGAACACAACCCATAATTTGACTCCCTTTACTGTATCAAATCTGTATCAAAACTTATTATTCTCTGAGGTGCATTTAGTTTCTATTTTATTAACTAATTGATATTAATAAGAAAGAATTGGTGCGCTCGAGAAGATTCGAACTCCTGACCCCTAGATTCGTAGTCTAGTGCTCTATCCAGCTGAGCTACGAGCGCATTAAATATTAGAACTTACCTCATAGTTATCGATTAAAATAATTATAATCAAGTAAGAAATTTATATTATAATACTGCAGATTTTAGTATAATACATTTATAAAAAATATGAGATAAGTATTATGAACAACATAAATACATACGAAAAGTCTTTTCCTGTTTCTTGGGAAGAACTTCATAGAAATAGTAAAGCTCTGGCCTGGCGACTGTCCGAGATGCAACCTTACGAAGGTATCATTGCAGTTACTAGAGGAGGTCTTGTTCCAGCTGCGATTGTTGCTAGAGAATTAGACATAAGATTAATAGATACAGTTTGTGTATTGTCATATAATCAAAAAACAAAGGGCGAAGTTAATGTTTTAAAAGAATCAACAATTGCAAATAATGGACAAGATTGGTTAATAGTAGATGATCTAGTGGATACTGGTGAAACTATAAAAGCTATAAGACTAAATCTACCTAAAGCACATTACGCAACAGTTTATGCTAAACCGAGTGGAAGAGAACAAGTTGATACTTTTATAACGGAAGTTTCTCAAGACACATGGATATATTTTCCTTGGGACATGGAAATGAAACCTGCACCTACTATTTCTGAACGAACTCAGAAATAATCATATTGACTAATGAAGGCAAAGTGTCTAATAAATACTCAAACTAATACAAGAGGCTGTATTAATACAGGATTATAATGAAACGTACATTTCAACCAAGTAACTTAGTTAGAAAAAGAAGACATGGATATCGAAGTCGAATGTCTACCGTCGGTGGAAGAAATGTTATTCGTAATAGAAGAGCCAAAGGCAGAAAAAAGCTTTCCGCTTAACAAAAATTCAAAATTAATTTTATTTTATTTTGTCAAATTTGCATAAGAGCTGATAAAATGAAAATCCAAACTTTAAAAAAAAGAAAAGATTTTGTTTTATCTAACAAGTTTGGGAAAAAAATATTCAACAAAAATTTTATTCTTCAGAAATTCACCCCATCAGATTGTACTATCTTATATCTAAAGTTTGGTTTCACTGCTACAAAGAAAATTGGAAATGCCGTAAAAAGAAATAGGGCTAAGAGAAGAATGAGATCTTTAATTTCAGTTTTTTTAAAAGAAAGTGCTTTTTTATTTGATGATACTAGCACTTATATTTTAATAGCTAAAAAGTCATTAATAAAAGCACCTTTCTACGATTTGAAGGTTGAAATGAGAGAGTGTCTTAATAAATTATGATAAAAAAGTTTTTAATATTTTGCGTAATCAATTTAATTATTTTTTATAAATATCTGATCTCACCTTTATTAGGTAATAATTGTAGGTTTTTACCTACTTGTTCTGAATATACAAGAGAGGCTATATTAAAATTTGGATTAATTAGGGGTATTTCTTTAGGTTTTAAAAGGATTATTAAATGTCATCCTTGGGGGAAAAGTGGTCATGATCCGATTAAATAATTTAATTTTTTCAGTTCTTTGAATAATATGAACTTTAGGTTAAACAGGTGTAATTGAAATATTTAAAATATTTTAAATTTATTATAAATTAAGTGAGATAAAATGAATCCAGAAACACGAAATTTAGTTGCAGCGATTTCTCTGTCTATGGCTGTATTGATTGGTTATCAGCTATTGTTTGTTGAACCTAAAAAAGACATAGCTCAAAAAGAGAATATTGTTAAAGAAAGTGATGATAGTGCCAATATCCCTATACCTCAAAACTTCGATAATGGAATAGTAGCTTCAGACAACACGGAACCCAAAAGTTCTAATAAGCCTGTACCAAGAATTTCAATGATAAGTAAAGAAGTATCAGGATCCATATCTTTGAAGGGTGCTAGAATAGACGATATAACTCTCACACAATATAAAGAGACTTTAGAACCAGAGAGTGAATTAATAAAACTATTATTAAAATCCAATGGTGATTCTCCCTATTTTATTGAATTTGGATGGAGTAGCCCTGACGGAATTAAGGTTCCAAATGGTAAATCTTTATGGAAGTCGTCGAGTAATATTCTATCACCAGATAAAAATATAACGCTTAAGTGGGATAATGGAGAAAATATTACTTTTTACCAAGATATCAGTGTCGATGATAGTTTTATGATAACCGTAAATCAAAGGGTAGAAAATAACTCAAATAATTCTGTAACATTATACCCATATGGATTGATAAGAAGGGCAGGGGAGCCAAAAACAATCGATTTTTTTGTTTTGCATGAAGGTCCTTTAGGAGTTTTTGATGGCACTTTATCTGAAAAAAGTTACGGAGATTTGACAGAGGCAGGAAAAAAAGGAATCAACATTAAACCAAATGAAACTGGTGGTTGGATTGGACTAACTGATAAATATTGGCTGACTGCTTTATTGCCTGATCAAAATGAAAAATATAATTTCACTTACAGAAAATTGAATTCTAATGGAGGTCAATATCAAACTGATTTTCTAGGTAAAGCAGTTACTATTCCATCTAATTCAAAAGGTGAATTTTTATCAAGAACCTTTGCCGGAGCCAAAAGATTGGCTCTATTTGACGACTATGAAGAAAGATTTAATATAAAGCACTTTGATCTAGCAATTGATTTTGGGTGGTTTTATTTCCTTACTAAACCCTTCTTTTATGCTTTGTCTTGGGCAAATGATTACTTAGGTAATTTTGGCTTAGCAATTTTGGCAATTACGGTAATTGTAAAATTACTATTTTTCCCATTAGCGAATAAATCTTACAAAAGCATGGCTAAAATGAGGATACTTACTCCACAAATTCAAAAATTGAGAGAAAGAGTTGGAGACGACCGTCAAAAATTAAATCAAGAGATGATGAATCTATATAAAAAAGAGAAGGTTAATCCAGCTGCGGGATGTTTACCCATTTTAGTACAAATACCAGTTTTCTTTGCACTTTATAAAGTTTTGTTTGTTTCTATTGAAATGAGACAAACACCTTTTTTTGGATGGATTGAAGACTTATCCGTTCAAGATCCAACAAGTATTTTTAATTTATTTGGATTATTGCCTTATAGCACATCTATACTTCCTGATTTTTTAAATATTGGGATATGGCCTTTGTTAATGGGTGTGACAATGTTCCTACAGCAACGTTTAAATCCAACCCCTCCAGATCCAATCCAAGCAAAAATTTTTGCATGGATGCCTGTTGCCTTTACATTTTTATTAGCTACGTTCCCAGCTGGATTAGTCATATACTGGACATGGAATAATCTACTTTCCATATGTCAGCAATGGGTAATAATGAATAAAATGAATAAAGAGTCTAAATAAGAAAGTTTTAAAAACTTGTTGTATGAAGATGCAGAAATTGAAAAAGCTAGGAAAATTTTTTCTGGTGAATGTAAGTTTATTGCTGCAGCTCTTAATTCTAATGCTATTCCACCTGAAGAAGGTAACGAAGTTGCTTTTGCAGGTAGATCCAATGTTGGGAAAAGTTCACTTGTAAATGCATTAACAAATAGAAAAACATTAGCAAGAACTAGCCAAACACCAGGAAGAACAAGACAATTAATATTTTTTGATCTTATTTACCAATCTAATAAGCTTAGACTAGTAGATTTACCAGGATATGGTTATGCAAAAGCACCTAAAAAAGATATACAATCTTGGACATCTTTAACTGTAAAATATTTAAAGGGTAGGCCTTCTCTTAGAACAGTATGTTTATTAGTTGATTGTAGAAGAGGAATTGGAGATTTTGACAAATTAATAATGAATGAATTAGATAAGGCTGCGGTTAGTTGGATTTTAGTGCTTACAAAAACTGATAAAATGAACATTGAAGAAATTAATAAAATTAAAGATGTATCCAATAAAGTTATATCTAAACATCCAGCTGCTTATCCTGAAATAATAATGACCTCTAGTCTTAAAAATAATGGTATCGAAATACTTAGGACATATTTAGCAAGTTTTGCATAAAAAAAGGATAAAATGATAATTGAATTAGAAATTTTATGATACTAAGTATAATAATTAATTTAAAAAATGGTTAATACATTGACTGAAAATAAAGATAAAATCCAATCCGAGTGGCTTAAAAAAGCTGATTTCCTTACTGAGACGTTACCTTTTATGAGGCGTTATGCAAATAAGGTGATAGTTGTGAAGTTTGGTGGTAATGCAATGGGCAAAAAAGAATATGTTAATAATTTTGCTAAAGATATTGTTTTATTACAACAAGTTGGCATGTTACCAATTGTTGTCCATGGAGGTGGTCCACAAATAGGTGAAATGTTATCTAAGTTAAATATAAAAACTGAGTTCATAAATGGACTAAGAATTACAGACGCTGCAACAATTGATGTGGTTGAAATGGTTCTTAGCGGAGTAACAAATAAATCAATAGTGACTGCTATCTCAAATTCTGGTGCTAAGTCAGTTGGAATTTCAGGTAAAGATGGGAATTTAATAACAGCTAAAAGATTACTAAAAGTAGATGATAAATCTGATTCGAACGTAGTAAAAGCTGTTGACCTTGGTTATGTTGGTGAACCAGAAAAAATTGATCCTAAGGTTATTAATGCTCTTATTAATGAAAAAATGATACCAGTTATTGCTCCTGTTGGTATGGGCTTAGATGGACAAACATATAATATAAATGCTGATACTGCTGCAGGCGCTATATCTGCTGCTATGAAAGCATCTAGAATGATAATGTTAACAGATGTTTCGGGTGTTCTTGATCAAAAGGGCAATCTAATTTCAGAGTTAACAATTAGCCAAGCTGAAGATCTCATAAAAAATAAAATTGTTGTTGGAGGTATGATACCTAAACTCAGAACATGTATTGAGGCAGTTCTAGGTGGTGCTGAAGCTTCAGTAATTATGGATGGAAGAATGTCACATTCATTGTTATTGGAATTATTCACTGAGCATGGAGTGGGTACAATTATACGAAGAGATTCAAAATAAATTAATGAATAACTTGCAGTCTATAAATTTTAGAAATAATTATGATTATTGGATTTTTGACCTTGATAATACTATTTATGACTTCAACTTAGGATTATTTAGACGAATTTCACAAAGGATGACAATTTATATAAAAGATTTTTTTAATTTAAACCACGCTGATGCACTTAACTTACAAAAAAATATGTATAAAAAGTATGGTTTGACCTTAAGGGGTCTTATAATAGAAAAAAAATTGAATCCAGAACCATTTCTTGAATTTGTTCATGATGTAGATTTTGATGATTTAAAAAAAGATCATGAATTAAAAAGATTGTTATCTAAAATTAATGGTCAAAAATATATCTATACCAATGCATCATTCAAGCATGCAAAAAATATATTGACTTCAATGGGAATATTTGAAGAGTTTGAAATTATTTTTGACATAAAAGATTCTAATTATATAGCAAAACCAGATCATAACTCTTACATAATGATGAAAGAAAAACTTGGTCTAAATGACAAAAACATTAATAAAAGTATTTTTTTTGAAGATACTGCAAAAAACTTAAAGCCTGCTAGTGAATTAGGTATGAGTACTGTTTGGATAGAAAATGATTTCAATAGAGAAGAGGCTAACCTTTTAAAGGAATATATTAATTTCACTGGATCAGATATAAAATCTATTCTAAGTAATATGCTGGATTATTAAAATTAAAAGCTATTTAATCTTAAATTGAGGGACAAGTGATGAATATTGAAAAAATAAAATCAGTAATTGATAGAGTATTTGATAACAATGAGGATGTAAATCCAAACACATCTGGTGAAATTAGAATTTCTATTGAAACTGCTTTGGATTGTTTAGATAAAGGGGAGTTAAGGGTTGCTGAACCACTTGGAAATAGTAAATGGCAAGTTAATCAGTGGCTTAAGAAGGCTGTTCTATTATCTTTTAAAATAAATGACATGGACGTAATATCAGGCGGTCCTCAAAGTCCAAATAGTGACCCAACAAATTGGTGGGATAAAATACCTTCTAAATTTTCTGGATGGAATAAAAAAGAATTTAAACAAGCAGGTTTTCGTGCAGTACCAGGAAGTGTTGTAAGGCATTCTGCTTACATTGCACCTAGTGTTGTATTAATGCCTTCTTTTGTAAATATAGGTGCTTATGTAGATTCTGGGAGTATGATTGATACTTGGGCAACTGTTGGGTCTTGTGCACAAATAGGTAAAAATGTTCATATATCAGGTGGTGCTGGTATTGGTGGAGTATTGGAGCCTATTCAAGCAGGACCAGTCATAATTGAAGATGACTGCTTTGTGGGTGCAAGATCTGAAGTTGCAGAAGGTGTTGTAATTGAAACAGGCGCAGTTTTATCAATGGGAGTGTTTATTGGAGCTTCAACAAAAGTTGTTGATAGGAATACAGGAGAAGTTTTTGTCGGAAGGGTGCCAGCATATTCTGTTGTAGTCCCAGGTTCGCTCCCAGGAAAATCTTTGCCAGATGGTTCACAGGGTCCAAGCTTATATTGTGCTGTTATAGTCAAAAAAGTCGATGCGCAAACACGCTCCAAAACATCTGTTAATGAATTGTTAAGGGATTAGATATGGATTTTTATGTCTAATATGATAAATCCTATAGAATTAACGTCTGAGTTAATTAGATGTGAAAGCATTACTCCAAAATCTGCTGGATCCATTGATCTTATAATTTCTCTTTTAGAACCATTGGGATTTAGTTGTAAAAAAGTTGATTTTGGAAAAGGCACTGAAAAAGTTGAAAATTTATATGCAAGATTTGGTAAGTCAGAGCCTAACATTTGTTTTGGTGGACATGTAGACGTGGTTCCAACAGGTGATATTGAGAACTGGTCTATAAACCCATTTGGTGGGGAAGTTAAAAAAGGTAAAATTTGGGGTAGGGGTGCTGCTGATATGAAATCTGGAATAGCAGCATTTATAGCTGCTGTTTCAGATTTTTTGGAAGTCAATAAAGATTTTAATGATTTAGGAAGCATTTCTCTTATCATTACAAGTGATGAAGAAGGAAAAGCAATAAACGGAACAAAAAAAGTAGTTGATTGGCTAATAAGTAAAGGTGAATCTATATCAGGATGTATTGTTGGAGAACCTACTAACGTAAACGAAATGGGTGACACAATAAAAATTGGAAGAAGAGGAAGTTATACTGGTTTTCTAGTTGTTAAAGGTATCCAAGGGCATGTTGGATATCCACATTTAGCTGAAAACCCAATAAATTCATTATTAAAAATGCTAGAACCTTTATCAAAAATTTATTTAGATGATGGGACTAAAGAATTTCAACCTAGCTCAGTTATGATTACTAGCATTGATGTGAATAATGATGCCAGCAATGTCATTCCAGGAGAAGTTAAAGCCAAATTTAATATAAGGTTTAACACTTTGCACTCTATTGATTCACTTACTGCAATGTTAAAAAAACAATTTGACTCTATCACATCAAAATATGAATTTGAATTTTTTTGTAATGCTGAACCGTTTCTTACAAGTGATGAATTACTTCGATCAACACTTAAAAAGGCAATTGAAAAAGTTGTAAAACTTAATCCACAAAACTCTACTTCAGGAGGGACTTCAGACGCTAGATTTATTACAAAAATATGTCCAGTTATTGAGTTTGGTCTAGTTGGGAAAACAATGCATAAGATAGACGAAAATGTTGAGATAAATGATATTATAAAACTAACAAATATTTACAATACGTTCCTATACAATTATTTTGGAGTAAACAAAATTGATTAATCCACCTCCTAGTCCTTTCGTTGTGAAGGATGGTTTTGTATCTGCTTTTAAATTCATGTCAAAGAAAGACAACGTAAGTAGTGTTTTTAAATTAAATAATAATGGTTTTTGGGATAGTTGTTGGATTGTTTTTTTTGTTAACGCAGTTGTCTCCACACTTGCTTCATACGGTATAAAAGCTAATCTTGATGGAGATATTCAAAGTGGAATATTGCCAAGATTACTTTTAATTACAGTCATAGACATTTGTTTATTCTCAATTTTAGTAAATACAATTTTTGAAAAAATTGGTAAAGGTGAATTCTTTTATAAATTTATTATTCCTTTTAATTGGATACAGTCTTTTCAAGCAATTTTAATGCTATCATTTGCTATTTTAGGATTAATCTTGCCGCCATCAATCTTTGTTTTTTTTGGAATTGGTGTTGTAATATGGGTAACTTTCTCTCTCTGGAGAATTGGCAAAGAAGAGATCGGTTTATCAGGATGGGGAGCAACAGGTATGATTTTCTTATCAGTTGTTATAGAAGCAAGTTTAGGTATGTTTTCTAGATCATTATCAATGACAATGTAAAAGCTAATTATATTGTTGGTGGTCATATATCATTGGCCACGTATCATTCAATAAGTTTTCGGGGTATTTTACTTTTTCTAAATAAAGACCATCTGCTGGGGCAGTAGGGCCTGCTAAATTTCTATCTTTACCTTTAAGAATAGTTAAAATTTTATCAGGTTTCCATGTGCCGTCCCCTATCTTAACTATAGTCCCAGCAATTATTCTTACCTGACTATGCAAAAAACTTTTAGCAGAAACTTTCATTACTACTTCTTCATTCTCCCTAGAAAAGGAAATTTCATCTATAGTTCTTATAGGAGATTTAGCTTGACATTTTATTGTTCTAAAACTTGTGAAATCGTGTTTTCCAATTAAATATCCAACACCTTCTTGCATTAAACTGATATTTAATTTTTTTCTAAAATGCCACACTTTACCACTGTCTAATCCAGGAGGAGCTGCTCTACAGAGAATTCTGTATTTATAAAAACGTTTAATCGCGCTAAATCTGGCATCAAATTCTGGTTTGACAGGTTTAGCGGAAATTACTCTAATATTAGTATCTCTTAATAAGGAGTTAAAGGCAGAGATAATATAAAAAGGATGTCTTGATGTTAATCTATGACCTTTAGGTAAATTTATATGAGCAATTTGACCAAGGGCATGTACCCCAGCATCGGTGCGACCTGAACCTTGAATCTTAAAATCTTGATTGAAAATATTTTTTGCAACTTCTTCAAGACTGCTTTGTACGGACATGCCTTCATTTTGTTTCTGCCACCCCACAAGATCATTACCATTATACTCAATTAATAATGCGTATCTTATGCTATTTTCAACTTCCAAATTCTTCACCAATATTTATCTTTGTGCCATTTAAAAAATCGTTAGCAGAAATCTTTTTCTTTCCTGGTTTTTGGAGAAGTTTTATTTCTAAAGCTGATTTATTCCCACAGGCTATAATAATTTTTTGGTCGGTATTAATTATAGTTCCTGGTTTAGAATTATGAACAATATCACTAAGATTTGTTTTTATAACTTTTATAATTTTACTTGAATATCTAGTATAGGTTCCTGGAAAAGGATCAAATGCTCTAACTTTGTTAAATATTTCAATGGAGGTTAATTCCCAATCAATTTCAGCTTCATTTTTATGAATTTTGTTAGCATATTTGATACCATCAAGCTTTTGATTTATAGGGGAAACAATTCCTTCCCTATAATTTTTAATAGCTTGAACTAGCAAATTTGCAGTAGTTAAAGACAATTTATCGTGAATTATTTTAGAAGTATCATGTTTTCTTATATCAATAGCTTCAGATGATATTATTGGTCCTGTATCCATTCCTTTTTCCATTAACATAATGCAAGTTCCTGTCTTACTATCACCAGCTTCTATAGCTCTTTGAATTGGTGCAGCCCCACGCCATCTAGGTAAAAGACTAGCGTGGCCATTTATACATCCATATTTTGGAACTTTAAGATATTTTTCAGGAAGAAGTAATCCGTATGCTACAACAACTACTATATCAGGTTTAAGAAGATTAAATTCAGAAAATATATCTTCATTTTTTAAAGTGATAGGAGTTATAACATTAAGCTTTAATTCTCTTGCAGCAATCTCTACAGAAGATTTTTTTGACTTCATTCCCCTTCCGTTGGGACGTGCAGGTTGAGAAAAAACAGTTAAGACATTGAAATTAGTCGCAATTAATTTTAGACTTGGAACTGCAAAATCCGGTGTACCCATAAATATTATATTCAATTATACCTCATATTTATAAACCTTTAATTGTTTGCATATTCTTTAATAGCTTTTTTAAGAATTATTTCTCTTTTAAGTTTAGAGATATGATCAATAAAAAGAATGCCATTTAAATGATCAATTTCATGTTGTATGCAAGTTGCCAGTAAACCGTTAGCATCAAGAGTTTTATTTTTTTTATTTTCGTCTATGTAGGTTACTTTTATAGATGAAGGCCTTTTAACATTTGAGTTATATCCAGGTATAGATAAGCAACCTTCTTCTCTTTCCTTTAAGTTTTTACCAAAAGAAATTATTTCTGGATTTATCATTTTGATTGGAAAAGGTTCAATTTTTTCATTTTTAATTTTCTCGTTATATTCTTCTTCTGACATATCTTTGGGGTCAAAATCTGTTTTCCCACAATCCATTACAATTAATCGTTTATCAATTGCTATCTGTGTAGCGGCAAGACCTATCCCATTTGCGTTGTACATAGTCTCCAACATATCATCTAAAATAGTTATAATATTCTTATCAATATCAATTACTGGTTTTGCCGTAATTTTTAAAAAAGGATTAGGTATTTTTATTATTTCCTTAATGCTCATTTTTAAGATAACCCTTATGAAAAATTATTTTATAGTAGTTAATTTATAATCAATTTGTAATATTATACTATTTACTTATGGAGTTAAAATGGATTTCAAATATTTGATGATATTTATTATAATTCTTATTACGCTTTCAATTATAATTTTTTTTGTTTGTAAAACTTATTTTCAAAATAAAAAAAACTTAGATTATCAAACTATTTCCCCTAAAGATGAAATAAGTCAAATATCTGAATTAAAAGGAGCAGTCTCTCAATTAAGCAGTACTATAGAAGAAAGATTAGGAAATTTTGGATCGACAATTGGTAATAGCTTAACTCAGCAAACACAAAATACCCAAAAATCATTGATGGAAATGCATGAAAGACTGGCCGTAATAGATAGAGCTCAAGAGAATATAAATTCTTTATCTAATCAAGTTAATGATTTGCAGAATATTTTATCAAATAAACAATTACGAGGTGCTTTTGGTGAGGTCCAACTTGAAAATATAGTTAAGGATGCACTCCCACAAAACGCTTACCAATTCCAATATACACTTATGTCAAATAGTAGAGTCGACTGTATAGTTAAAATGCCAGAACCTCCTGGCCCTATTTGTATTGACTCTAAATTTCCATTAGAGGATTATAAAAAATTTTCTAGCTCTTCAAACGATCAGGAAAAAAAAGATAATTTAAAGTTATTTCACAATGCAGTTCAAAAACATATAAGAGATATTTCTGAAAAGTATATATTACCTGGTGAAACTGCAGATTCAGCTATTATGTTTTTACCAAGTGAATCTATTTATTCCGAAATAAATATTAGATTTCCAAAATTAGTAAACGAAAGTAGGAATAAAAAAGTATATATGGCCGGCCCAGATAATTTAATGCTTCTTTTGCACACTGTTAGGGCAATTTTAAGAGACGCAACAATGAGTCAAACAGCTGGTAAAATACAAATTGAAGTTGATAAATTAGGTAATGATTTAAACTTATTGGCTGATAGAATATTTAAGTTAGATAAACATTTTGACTTAGCAAGAAGAGATTTGGATGAAATAAAAATTTCGCATAGGAAAATTGAAAATAGAGGGAATGTTATTACTTCAATCGATGTAAATGAAAAAAAGCAATTAAGTGACTAGACTATAATAGGTTTCTTGCTTTTAAAGCTTGTGCAATTGTTCCGTCATCAAGAAAGTCCAATTCACCTCCTACAGGTAAACCATGAGCGAGTCTTGTTATCTTGATTTCAAATTTACCTAATCTTTCTGCAAGATAATGAGCTGTAGTTTGTCCATCAAGTGTAGCTGATATAGCAATAATTACTTCTGTAAATATCTTACTTTCAAGTCTTTTTTCTAGAGAATCTATATTCAATTGATCAGGATTAATGCCATCTATAGCCGACAAAACTCCCCCTAGAATATGATATTTTCCATTATAAACGTTAGATCTTTCTAGAGCCCACAAATCTGCAACAGTTTCGACAACGCATAATAATGTTTCATTTCTAGATGAATTTTTACATATATAACAAATATCATTTTCATCTAAATTACCACATTCAACGCACTTTTTTATATTATTTGCAACATTATTCATATCTTCGATAAGAGGAAGAAGTAAAGTTTCTTTATCTTTAAGTAAATGTAGAACTACCCTTCTAGATGATCTGGGTCCTAAGCCAGGAAGCTTGGCTACTTTTTTTATTAATTTTTCAAGAACTTGTTCTGACATCTGTATTTCCCAAGTATAACTTTAGCTAGTATCTTTATCTTCAATCGAAGTAATTTCAGCTTGAGGAAAATGTTTAAATACTTCTGCAAAATGAGGATTAGATTTGATTTGTTCTTTACTTTTATCTAATTCACTATTCTGTTTTTCTACAAATGTTTTTTCGCCTTCTTCTTCTGATTGGGATACAAGCCATTTAGTCTTGGTTATATTTTCAAGAGCGGAAGACAATTTTTTTAATATTTCTGAGTCTGTATTATCCTTTAATCTTATCTTAATAGATCCTTCAGAATAGGAGATTAAATGCACATTATTTATAATTTGAGCGTGAAGTAATGCCTCTTTATTTACTAATAGTAGATTTAACACTTCTTCAAAAGTTTTTGGAAAATCAATATTTTTTGTTTTGTCTTTCGCAGGACTTTCAAAACGTTTTACTTCTTTAAAGTCATTTTCAATATTAGATTTTACACTATTAGTATTATTGTTGTTTAAATTATCTTTAGTTTGATTTGAAATTTTTTCTAAGAACTCACTAGGGTCTGGCATTAACGATCCATAACACAATTTAATTATTGCCATTGAGCCTGCTTGTTGTTCGTTTGGAGCATATCTTAATTCTTCCACACTCTTGATCAAAATTTGCCAAAATTTAACTATTTTGGGTAGACCATGCGAAGAAATTTTAGAAATACTTACTTGTAAAGCCTCAGTAATGTTTGGGTCAAACTTAATAATATTTAACCTAGATGCTAAGTGACTAATTTCCAATAAATTTGATATAATTTGGACAGGTTGTATACCATTTTGTACAATATCATCATAAACTACAAGAGCTTCTTCACATTTATTAAGAAGACACAACTCAAACAATTCTAAGTTTTTTTCATAACCATTTAAACCTAGCATGCTCAAGACAATCTCATCTTTAATATTATCTTGGCATAGCGATGCTGCTTGATCTAGAAGAGACAATGCATCTCTAACAGAGCCTTCACTAGCTTTGCATATTTGATAAATTGAATCATTTTCATATGAAATATTTTCAGCTTTACAAATTCGGTTTAAATGATTAGTCAATGTTTCTATATCAACTCTTTGAAGATCAAATTTTTGACATCTAGAAATTATAGTAGCAGGAATTTTTTTTATTTCTGTAGTTGCAAAAATAAATTTAACATTTTGTGGAGGTTCCTCTAAAGTTTTTAATAGAGCGTTAAAAGCCGCATTAGACAACATATGTACTTCATCTATTATATAGACTTTGTATCTTGCGTTATTTGGTGAATACATAACGGAGTCAATTATTTCTCTGATTCCATCGACCCCTGTTCTACTAGCAGCATCAACTTCAATAACGTCAAGAAAATTCCCGTTATTTATTGATTTGCACGGAGAACATTCATTACATATTTCAAAAGTTGGCTCTTTTTTATTCCCATCTGAGATGCAGTTAAGAGCTTTAGCTATAATTCTTGCCGTAGTTGTTTTGCCAACACCTCTTATCCCTGTTAAAAGAAAAGCATGGGCCATTCTACCATTATTTAGAGAATTTTTAAAAGTTTTTACAAGCGTATCTTGTCCAATGAGTTCACTAAAATCGTTTGGACGATACTTACGAGCCAAAACTCTGTAACTTTTTATTTCATTAATATTGGTTATTTGAAATCTCGTTTTTAAACTTTAAAACGAAGGGCCTCACAACCCGCTATCATTGTTACGGCTGCTTCCTTTCGGACCTGACCGGATTGGCAAGAATTACGTCCGTGTGACCCCTCATAAATATATATGTTATAAAACATAATAATATGCAAGAAAATCTATGTTCCGAGGGCTAACTTTTTCTTGTTCGGCTGTAAGTTCCAATAATTTTAACTGAATTAGGTTCACTGTAAAAATACATCTCTTCTAGCGCGTTTTGCATAGCCAATGTCTCTGGATGTCCCTCAGCATCTACATAAAACCTTGCTGCATTCATCTCCTTACCACCTATATAACTTTCAAGTTTTGTAAGGTTTATTCCGTTTGTAGCAAATCCTCCCAAAACTTTATATAAAGCTGCTGGAACAGATCTTACTTCGAAAATGATAGTCGTTACTGGTACAGATATCTTAATGGATGGTACCTGTGGCTTTTTTGCCATTATCAAAAATCTGGTAGTATTATGTTCTGCATCTTCAATATTACTTTTTAATACCTTTAAGCTATATATTTTTGCTGACATATTAGAAGCTATTGCAGCAATCGAAGGGTCACCTAATCTTGATATTTCTTCTGCTGCTCCAGCGGTATCTATATGTTGAACAGGTAATAAATTTTGTTTTTTAATAAAATTTCTACATTGAGCAAGGCCTTGAGCATGACTTTTTACATATTTTAAATCTTCTAAATTAGAATTTTTAAGTCCTAACAATTGATGGTTAACTCTTTGAAAATGTTCACCTACAATAAACAAACCACTCTCTGGAATTAAATGATGAATATCTGCCACCCTTCCTGCTAATGAATTTTCGACAGGAACCATTGAATAATCTGTTGTACCATTTTTTGTAGAATTCAGCATATCTTCAAATGAATTACAGGCTAAGGTTTTAGAATTTGGGAAGTAAGCCTCACAAGCCATATTTGAATATGCTCCTGCCATGCCCTGAAAAGCAATTATTAATTCATGGTTTTCTTTATTCATATTTTATCTCTATTCTATTTTATTGTTTTTAATTATATGAATAGTTAAGATATGTCTTTAAAATAATTTTCGGCTTTCTTCAAATCTAAATGAGTATCTACACCAATTGGGTGTTCTGACGTGATAACAGCATATATATTTATTCCAGCTTCAAGTGCACGAAGCTGTTCAAGCTTTTCTGATAGTTCTAGTGGTGAAGGTTTCAAACTTACAAATCTCTCTAAAATATTTCTTTGCCAAGCATAAATACCGATATGATGCCATACATCAGCATTTCCAGTAGGTATACAAGCTCTACTAAAATACATAGCCTTTCCTAGATCGTTTAGCTCAGGCTTATCTTTTGTGAAAGCTGCTGCTACTTTTACAACTGACCTATCATGAAATTCTTCTGGTGCTGCCTTTACTATAACAGTGACTATCTCTTTTATCGGATCATTGATTACTTTTGCTAATTGACCTATCAAATTACCTGAAATATTAGGGAGATCACCTTGGAGATGAATAATCTTTTTATATTTCTTGTGAGGATCAAATTCTTCAATAGCTTCAAAAATTCTGTCAGATCCACTTACATGTTGATTTGAAGTCATTAAAGCTATGCCTCCATGATCCTTAATTGTATTAGCAATTACTTCATCGTCAGTAGCAACAATAATAGGGACATTTAGATTTGCTTCTTTTGCGCAATTGTATGCATGAACTATTAAGGGTGTACCATTAATCTTTAATAGAGGTTTTTTTGGTAATCTCGAGGACCCTAATCTGGCGGGTATCATTATAATAGTGTCAGAATAATTCAATTTAATAACTCCCCAAGTAGCTTTAATGATACCTTATTGTTTGAAAAACTAAATAATTAGCTTTTTCAACTTTTATACTTGATGAAAGCATTTCTTGCATGTAAATAATTACAATATATATTATTTGCATGGATTAATTTATGGACGCTCTAAGATTTAATAAAATAGCCGCAGCGTTACTGTCAGGTGTTTTACTTATTATGGTTTTTGGAAAAATTGGAAATATTCTTGTAAATCCTAAAACAGAAATTTCTAATGCATATCCAATAGAAGTTCCTGAAAAAAACGAAACAAAATCAAAAGTAGCTGAAGAAGTCATTATTGAACCAGTTCTAGCCCTTTTAGCAACTGCTGACTTAGAAAGCGGTTTAAAAATTTCAAAAAAATGTGTTGCCTGTCATGGGTTTGATGCTGGTGGTCCAAATAAAATTGGTCCTAACCTTTATAATATTGTTAATAAAGATCAAGGAAAGGCGGATTATGCTTATTCAAAAGTTCTAGCCTCACTTTCTGGTAAATGGACATACGAAGAATTAAATAAATTTCTATATAAACCAAAATTATACTCTAAAGGAACAAAAATGAATTATGCTGGTTTGTCTAAAACAAAAGACCGGGCTAACTTGATAGCCTGGTTAAGAACTAAGAGTGACAGTCCAGTTTCTCTTCCTTAGATTATTTAATATTACTTAGTCATTGCAAAGGTTAAGTTATGAATGAGGCTGAGTTTAAAGAAATTTCGGATTTTATACATATATTAGCCGACGCATCAAAAAAAATAACACTTAATGGTTTCTTATCACATAAATCTTTGAAAATAAAAGATGATGGAAGTCCAGTTACTGAATTTGACATAAATGCTGAAAAGACTATGTGTAGACTAATATCAGAAAAATTTCCTGGTCATAGTATATTAGCTGAAGAAGAGGGGTCAAAAAAATTAGATTCTGATTATACATGGATTTTAGATCCAATTGATGGCACTAGGAGTTTTATAATAGGAAGACCTCTGTGGGGAACTTTAATTGGTCTAGTTTATAAAGATATTCCTATAATTGGTTTGGCTGACTTTCCGGCTTTAAATGAGAGATGGCTAGGTTATAAGAACAATTGTTTTTTTAATAACTCTAAATTTAAATCCAATCACATATTTACTAATAAAATATCAGAGGCAACTATCGGTTCTACAGGCCCAAATTTATTTTCAAAAGATGGTAAAAAAAAATATGAGCGCTTAACTAACGCAACCAGATATCACGTATGGTCAGGTGATTGTCACAATTACTGCTTAATTTTGAAAGGAGGTCTTGATTTAGTTGTAGAACAAGGGCTTGCTGCTTATGATGTTTTTCCCCTTGTTCCAATTCTCAAGTCCCAGGAGATAACTATAACGGATTGGAATGGCAAACAATTATCTTTTGATAAAAATTATACGGGTAAATATTCAACATTAGTTGCAAAGAATACTGAAATATACAAATCTGCAATAGATATTTTAAAGTAGCTTCAATACTATATTTATTTCTTTTGTGAATATTTTATTATCATATTTACAATATTTCTTAGTCCCATTGCCTCACCTCCAATAGGAAACCCAGGCCTTGAGGTTGTGTTCCAAGCCATTAAATCAACATGGGCCCAATTAGTTTTTTTATTTATAAATTTGTTGAGGAATAATGCTGCTGTTATAGCTCCTCCAGTACCAGAAGTTCCTGTACTACTTAAAATGCCAGAATTTTTTTCAAGTTGTGTTTCATAAGATTTAAATAAAGGTAATTTCCACATAGGATCAATCTGCTCTATTCCCTCATTAATAATATCATTTCCTAACTGTTCATTATTTGTAAATAAGGCTGGTAATTCTGTACCTAATGCAACTCTTGCTGCACCTGTAAGTGTGGCAAAGTCAATTATAAAATCTTGTTCAGATTTACTTTCCTGACTAAAAGTTAGTGCATCAGCTAGTAACAACCTACCTTCTGCGTCAGTATTACCAATTTCAATAGGAGTTTTATTTTTTGAAAAAATAATATCTAATGGCCTCATAGATTTTTCAGAGACTGAATTTTCAGCAAGTGGTAATATAACTCTTAAATTAACAGGACAATTTATGCTCATTAATGCGTAAGCTATCCCAAGAACGACTGCACTACCACCCATATCTTTTTTCATTAATAGCATACTATTTGAAGGTTTGAGATCTAATCCTCCACTATCAAAAGTTACCCCTTTTCCTATTAATGTAATATTGGGAAAATTATTTTTTTTATTTTGACTCCATTCTATATCAATAAGGGTAGGTTTATTTTCTGAAGATCTTCCAACCACATTTATTAATGGAAAGTCTTTCTCAAGTTGTTTGTCCTTATAAGAGGTTATTTTTGGAGAGAATTCTTTCAAACAACTTTTAATAATTTTTTCATAGTTGTATGGAGTTAGAATATTAGGAGGTAAATTTATTAAATCTCGTGTTAGAAAAATACTTTTAATTTCGGCAAAACATTTTTCTAATAAAAATTTTGAAATAATGTTTTTACCTTGGTTTGAGCATAAAGTTCTACTTTTAGTATGACTTTCTTTTCTTTTCTCCATAGAAAAATTATAAAATGATAATCCCCATCCAAGGAAAAAATTATACTTATCATTATCTTCAAACGTAGATATGAAGATAGTAGCCCACTTCTTAGCAGGTAATTTCTTTGATATTTTAGCTGCCTGATCAATAATACTTTTTTTGGGCTCTTTTGAGGCTTTAATTATTGTAATGGCACCAGCAAGAGCACCATTCTTATCGGGGAAAAATCCTAAATTATCATTTTCCAAATCAAATGCAGATTTTAGAAAACGTTTTTGTTCAACATTGATCAGATCAGTTGAATTCAATTCGTTTAAATTATTGAAAATATAAAGAGGAAGTGATTTAATTTTTTTATTTTCGCAAAATCCAAGTAACTTATCATCAAAACTGTATAACATTATTTATAACCTTTTTTATATTATAAAATTATAACATTACTTTAAAATTATGGTATTTCTAATTAATTAATCAGAGCATGTTATATGAAAAAATTTTGGAATATTACTAATTATTTTAAAGATTTAACAAAGTTTAATATATTAACTTTAGGAGCCCTAATATTTTTAATTCTTGCAGGTATTTTTTCTGGACAGAATTCTATTCCACCAATAGATAGAGACGAAGCTCGTTTTGCTCAAGCTAGTAGACAAATGGTTCAAAGTAATGATTACGTAAATGTAAAATTTCAAGATGATATCAGGGCAAAAAAACCAATTGGTATTTATTGGCTTCAAGCATTTTCAACCAAAGTTTTTGGATCAGAAGAAATAGGATCTTTTAGAGTCCCATCTTTATTGAGTGCTTTAATATCAATATTTTTCGTTGGATTTTTGACAAGATTAATTTTCCCTTTACATCAAACTATAGTAGTAACATTATTGTTCAGTTCGACTATTGCTTTTATGGGTGAAGCACATTTAGCAAAAACTGATGCAACTTTATTGTGCCTGATATGTATTCAACAATATTATTTACTGAAGCTCATATTGGACAAAAAAACATCTTTTAGAGTTAAATATTTATATCCAGTAATTATATGGTTTGCTTTCTCATTTGGTGTATTAGTTAAAGGTCCTCTTTCATTTGCGATATTAATTCCAACAGTAATATTATTTTGTTATTTTCAAAAATCTATAGATTTAATAAGAAAGTTAAAACCTATTATTGGAATTATCATTTGTGCTCTTATAATTCTACCCTGGTTTTTTGCAATTCAAGAGGCAACCCAAGGAGTTTTTTTACAAAAAGCCTTGAATGAAGACTTTTTTAGTAAATTACAAAGTGGACAAGAAGGTCATGGTGCTTTACCTGGAACGCATTTGTTAATTTTATCAGTTGCAATATGGCCAGTAGCAACTTTTTTACCATGCTTAATTTTATTTTGTATAGAGAATAAAAATAACATAGTTGTTCAATTTCTTATAAGTTGGATAGTTCCATTTTGGATTATTATTGAAATAATTCCAACCAAACTTTTCCATTATTCATTGCCAGTATTACCTGCAATTGCAATCCTAGCAATTGGCGGTATGTTTCAATTTAAATCGAACATCAAAAAAATTCAGAATACTTTATTAAAAAATCTAATGTATTTTTCATCAGTTTTATTTGGTTTAGGTGGTGTTGTTTTGGGTATAGCACTTTTCTATACTTGTTACAAATTCAACATTGACAAAGATATTAGCATTACATTTTTAACAATTTTAATCATATTAATTACAATAGTAGTTTTCTCACTATCTCTTTTATTAATTTTTAATCTTAAAGCTATTAATAACATAAACAGTAAATATTTTTATAATCTTCCACTTGTTATTATAGCTTTAAGTGCGATGTTCAATATTATTAATTTTAATTTTATTCTACCAAAACTAGACTATTTATTTCCAAGTAAAATTATCGCCAATAAGATAGAACTTATTAATCCTGAAACTATAACTTCTGCTGGTTATCATGAACCGAGTTTAGTTTTCTTATTAAAGGGTAATGTTTTATTATCTAAACCTCACGAAGCAGCAATATTTATGGCTGAGGGTAAAAAAAATATTAGTTTGATAGAAAAAAGTTCACTTGGTGAATTTTTAGAAGCGACACAAGAGTTAAATTTAAAGGTAAAAATAGTTGATACTATAAGAGGATATAATATAGCAAAAGGAAGACATGTAGAAATTAATATTTTTGAAAATCAAATGTTTGACCAATCTAATTAAAGTAGCTATTGATTGCTATTATCTAAATTAGAACAAAACTTACAATGACTAATAAAACTGAAATATCTATAGTTATCCCAGTAAGAAATGAAGCTGGTAATATTGACCAGTTAATAAAAGAAATTGAAAAATCATTAAAATCAAAAAACTATGAAATTATTTATGTAAATGATGGTTCTGTAGATAATACTGAAACAGAATTAAAAAATAATTTAAAAAAAAATAAAAGATTGAGGATAATTAGCCATAAAATTAGCCAAGGCCAATCTGCTGCACTACGTTCAGGAGTAATAGCATCTAGGTCACCATTAATAGCAACATTAGATGGAGATGGACAAAATGATCCTTCTGATCTTAGTGAAATGATAGAGAAAATTAAAAAGTATAAAAATGAACTTACTTTAATTGGAGGTGTCAGAGTTAATAGAAAAGATAGCAAGCCAAGGTTATGGGCATCATCATTTGCAAAATATTGTCGAATTTTTTTACTCAAAGATAAACACCCAGATTCAGGATGTGGCATCAAGGTATTTCATAAAGAATTATTCATAAAACTGCCTTACTTTGATCACATGCATAGATTTTTATCTGCTCTTGCATTAAGAGAAGGAGCAAATGTTTTAGAATTTAACGTAAATCATAGAGAAAGGGCAGTTGGCAGTTCTAACTATACTAATATAGGAAGACTAATGGTTGGAATTTTTGATGTCTTAGGTGTAATTTGGTTAAGAAAAAGGATGCCTAAAAATACTTCTTCTATAGAAATTTTCAAATGATTAGGGATTTCAAATGAACTTCATTTCTTTCTTGTCAATGCAAATTGAAAAAATTGCTCTTAATCTAAATGAAATTATAATATATTTGTTACCTTTTTTAGAGCCTTATTTAACAAACCATCCTGAAGCCATAATGATAACAATTGGTTTTGGCGGACAAGCTTTGTTCGCTACTCGTTTTATAATTCAATGGCTTAGTAGTGAAAATGCGGGAAGATCAATTATACCTGTTGCTTTTTGGTATTTTTCAATATCTGGTGGATTGGTTTTATTAACCTATGCAATTTGGAGGCAGGATCCCGTCATAATTGCTGGTCAGTCAGTTGGTGTTTTTATTTATGCAAGAAATCTATATTTTATTAACAGAGAAAAAAAACTAACTGAGTAATGTTGTTCTGAAATAAATTAAATAAATTCATTTTTAATTGGTCTTGATAATAGTTTTTTTATTATCTCATCTATATTAGCCTCTTTGTTTAGTATTTTTTTAATAGAGGTCATTATAGGTAGCTCTAAGTCTAGTTTTTCAGATAATGCAATAGTGGCATTTATTGCGTTTAAACCTTCAACAAGTTCTTTTGGTGGTTCATTATTATTTTTCACAAATTTCATTCCATATGCCATATTTCTTGAATGTGGACCGCTGCATGTTAAAGACATATCTCCTATACCTGCCAGACCAAAGGCAGAATTATAATTTCCTCCTGCTTTTTTAATTAATTCGGATGTTTCAGAAATGCCTCTTGTAATTAAAGCAGC
>CABYBQ010000007.1 GCA_902517275.1 uncultured SAR116 cluster alpha proteobacterium | reverse complement strand
ATTTGAAGGTTTCTTCAATTGCTTCATCGTTAGAAACATCGCACGGTATTATAATATTAGAACCAACTTTTTCGGCTAGAGGTTTAACCCTTTTCTCAAGTGCATCACCTTGATAAGTGAATGCTATTTCTGCTCCTTGTTTGGCAACTGCTTCAGCTATACCCCAAGCTATAGACCTGTCATTAGCCACCCCCATAACTACACCACGTTTACCATTCATGATTCCGTTATTGAGTTTTTCTTGTTCCATAATTAACTTCCTGGTTTTTAGTTAAGCAACTAAATTAAGATAATATTATATAATACTATCATATAGTTAATTACTCTAATTTAATATATCTAATATTAAAATTTGAAATTTAATTAAGAGAGTAACTTACTTTCTTTGTTAATGTTATTAAATCACCAGGGTTATACGATCTATTACTATTGAAAGATATAGTTTCACCATCTACATCTATAATTAATTTATATCCACTTATTCGTTCTGTTGTTTCAGTATGTATAACTTTTTGGATACGACAAACTTCTTTCTCAACAAAATTTTGGTTTGCAGTTGCCTTATCACTTCTAACAACTTCTGATCCAATTAAAGCTCCTAAAGCTGTAGCTCCTGACTTACCTCCACCTTCGCCAAGTCTATTTCCAATTGCACCTCCAATTAGCGCTCCTATAAAATTATCTGCTCCAAATTTATTAGCTTCTTGATTTACTGGGACTCTTTGAATTGAGCATCTTTTCTCATCTCTTGGTACTTTCTGTGTAGAATATGTTTTAAGCACTTCAACAGATGATATAGATCCAGTTACTTGATAAAAATTTGTTTTAGAGTAACTGTTGCTAGAAATTGCTATTACACATCCAACGAATAAAATAAATTTTTTAAGCATTTAAACCTCATATTATTCTTTTAAATTCAAATTTACTAATTATATATAGTTATGAAATATGGCAAAATTAGTACTAAAATATAAAAATAAAATAATTAAAATGGAGCCAATGGTTGGAATTAGAAAAGATAGTCGATCCAATACTATTATTTAAAGAATGGTTGTCTGAAGCTGAAAAAAAAGAAATTAGAGACCCTAATGCTATGCAGTTAGCAACTGTATCCAAAAATGGAATGCCTTCAGTGAGGACTGTTTTATTAAAAGATATTATTAATGGAGATTTTGTTTTTTATACAAATTATGAAAGTCGTAAATCTGAAGAAATAAATGAAACATCAAAAGGTGCTATTTGCTTTTATTGGAAAAGTTTAAACCGTCAAGTGAGATTGGTTGGAAGTATACAAAAGGTTTCTGGTGAGATTTCTGACAAATATTACAAATCTCGGTCAAAGGGTAGTCGAATTGGCGCTTGGGCTTCAAAACAATCAAAAGAATTAGAATCAAGAGAAGTTTTGATGGAAGAAGTAAAATTATTTGAAGCTAAGTATAATGATGATATACCTCGTCCAAATTTTTGGGGTGGCTTTGCTCTAAAGCCTGTTGAATTTGAATTTTGGGAAGATGGTGATTTTAGATTACACGACAGATTTATTTTGAGCCCCACAAAAATAAAAAACAAATGGATTGCTAAACGTCATTATCCTTAGGATCTATATCTGTTTTTCTTTAACTCCATTAAGCTCATTATTATAAAAATAAGATAGAAAATTATTAGCAATCCCAAAAATAAACCAAAGCCTGCTTTGTATGCCTCTATTGAATACCCGCTTTGTTTTCCTGGTTCAATTATCTGCATTATAAATCCAATTGCATACTGAACGATAAAAGCCATCAAAAAGCATATTAAATTTATAGCTGTAGACGCGCGTGCCGCATAACTTGTTGGAAAGTGCTGACTTAAACCAGCGTAAGCTAATGTCGCAGCCAATGATGTTATACTTAAAATAACCCATGGCCATATAGCTTTGGGCATTAATCCAAATGTTATTATAGTGAATGGTATTATAAAAACTAACAACGCTCCACCCATTACCCCAACTGGAGAAATATTAAATTTTCTTAAATAATCTGTAATTACACCTAAAGATGTTGTCCCAATGGTCATCATGATTGTAGAAATAAAAAGGATGTTAGCAATTTCATTTTTATTAAAATTACCTATATCAGAAAGCCAGGGTCCTGCCCATAACCCTAATATTGCAAGTCCAGTTCCTCCGGCAACTCCGGATAATGGACCAATTCTCCAAAAAGCATAGCTAGTATAAATATCTTTTAACACTTTCAAAATTGGTAATGTTTCTTCATTTCTAAGAGTTTCTTTTTTTTCTGGAACGACGAAAAAAATCAGTAATCCAATAAAGATTGTAGTTACTCCAAGGAATAAATAAACCCCTCGCCAATCAGTTATTTGTAATGCCATTTCCAAGGGTGTTGACGCCACAATAGCGCCCATGCCACCTGCTGACATGAATAGACCTATTAGAAGTGGGAGTCGTTCTTTGGGGAACCAAACGGCAAAAGCTTTAAATGCTCCCATTAATGCACCGGAAACTCCTAACCCTATTAAACCACGAGCTATAACAAGTGACCAAACGTCATTTCCCAGACTGAATAATATAGCTCCGGTAGCAGCTACTAAAAATAGAATACTTTGAACTCTTCTAGCGCCATATTTATCAAGTAGAACTCCTAAGGGTAATTGAAACAAACCAAATGTTAAAAAATATGCAGATGTAATTAAGCCAAGTTGTTCTGCATTCAGACTTAAATCATTACTTAAGTAGGGTGCAAGAACCGCATTAGTAGATCGATAAAGGTAAGATAAAAAATATCCGCAAGCGAAAGGTAAAAAAATAAAAGTAAATTTTTGAAAGTTTGTTTCAGGAAGAATATTCATTCGTTTCATATCTGTAAAACTCCAAAAAATATTGTTGAATAAATGATTTATAGACTTTGAAATTAGATTCGATCAAATTAGTATATCAACTCTTATAATTGTAGCATAATGATTAGAAAGTTGACGTTTTCTTTTAAGAGTATTTATAATGATTGGCAAGGAGAGTTATATGAGAATATCTAATGAAATTATAAATATTGTTCCTGAAATAAAAAAATGGAGGCAACAATTGCATGCTCATCCAGAGCTTGGATACGAAGAGGAATGGACATCTAATTTTGTTGCAGAAAAATTAGAATCTTTTGGCTTAGAGATTCATAGGGGGTTAGGAAAAACTGGAATTATTGGGGTTTTAAAGGGTCTTGACCCTACCCTTGGTGGTGGAGGGAATAAGGCAATTGGTTTAAGAGCAGACATGGATGCTTTACCAATGACTGAAGAAAATGACTTTTCTTATAAATCAAAATTTGAAGGCCGCATGCATGCATGTGGTCACGATGGTCATACAGCCATGCTACTTGGAGCAGCTAAATTATTATCCTTAAAAAATGATTTTAATGGAACAGTATACTTCATATTCCAGCCAGCAGAAGAAGGTGGTGGTGGTGGCCTTGCAATGATAGATGACGGTTTGTTTGAACAATTTCCTATGGATAGTGTGTGGGGAATGCACAATTGGCCAGGTATGAATGAAGGTACTGTTGCTATACATAAAGGTTCTGTGATGGCTGCTGCCGATAAATTTGAAGTTACCATAATTGGAAATGGTGGTCATGCGGCGATGCCTCAAGTAACAAATGATCCTGTTTTAGCAGTCACTGCTATTGTTCAAGCCTTGCAGCAAATAGTTTCACGTAAACAAAATCCACTTGATGCAGTTGTTGTTTCTGTAACTCAAATTAATGCAGGATCTGGATTTAATATTATACCTCAAAAAGCAGATTTTATTGGTACTATTAGGACTATTAATCCTGATACAAGAATAAATGTTCATAAACAGTTTACAGAAATATGTAATGCAACGGCACTAGCTTATGGATGTGTAGCAGAGGTGTCTGTTATTAAAGGTTATCCAGTAACGGTAAATGATGTTCAATCTAGTGAAAAAGCAATTGAAGTTTCGTCCAATTTATTTGGTAAAGACTCAGTAAAAACTAACATGGCTCCTTCTATGGGGGCAGAAGATTTTGCTTACATGTTAGAAAAAACTCCAGGATCATATATTTGGTTGGGTGCGGGAGAGGGAAAGTTAGGCTGTATGCTTCATAATACTAAATACGATTTTAATGATAATATTATACCTTTGGGTATTTCATACTGGGAGCAATTAGTTAAATCAGAATTACCTCTTAGATAATATTAATAGACTTGTTTACAGTTTACTAATATATATTCATATATGAAAAACATTTTATTACTAATAATTGTGGCATCATGTGTTCTTCTAATAATAACATTTTTTGCGATCAATCTGTGGTTGCAAATGTCAGACGTTGCAATTAGCTATAATGGTAAGATTGCAATTTTTTTGGGCGCTTTTTTTACTATATTGTTAGGTTCTGGTCTAATGTCCTTGGCTTTCTTTTCTTCTCGACATGGATTTGATGAGCAAGTGGACCATGATTTAGAAGATTTATTCAAAAAATTCAAAGATCGTTAATATTTAGACAAATATTATCTTTTGTTTTTTGCCGATAAACTAGGAGTTGCATTATACAAAAAATCTTTAAAGAATTATCCCAAAAAATATCAGATAATGAATTACAGTTTTCGAGTCTAAAATTTTCATCAATATTAAAGTTTAAAACAGAAATTTTAGCAGGCTTAACAGTTGCTCTAGCATTAGTACCTGAAGCTGTGTCTTTTTCATTTGTCGCTGGAGTTCATCCTTTAGTAGGCTTATACGCGGCTTTTATAGTTGGATTAATTACGGCTTTAATTGGAGGGAGGCCCGGTATGATTTCCGGTGCAACAGGTGCATTAGCGGTTGTTATGGTTGCTTTAGTTTCTATACACGGTGTTGAGTACTTATTTGCTACGGTTGTATTAATGGGAATCTTTCAAATTACCGCTGCTTTTTTAAGATTAGGGAAATTTATTAGACTAGTTCCTTATCCTGTTATGCTTGGTTTTGTGAATGGTTTAGCTATTGTTATTTTTTTAGCTCAAATGTCCCAATTTCAAATAACAGATTTATCTGGAAACAAACAGTGGATGGAAGGACAAACTTTGCTAATTATGCTTTTGCTTGTAATTATTACCATGATTGTAATATGGGGGATACCTAAAATAACTACTATTATTCCAGCCCCTTTAGCAGGCATAATCTTCGTAGCTATGCTTGTTATATCACTAGATATAGATGTTCCTCGTGTGGGTGATCTTGCTTCCATAAAAGGAGGGTTACCAACATTTCATATTCCATCAGTTCCTCTTAATGCCGACACTCTTTTAATAATACTTCCATATGCCTTGATTTTAGCAACAATCGGTTTGATTGAGAGTTTATTAACGCTCAATTTAGTGGGTGATATTACTGGAAAAATTGGAGGGGCATCTCAGGAGTGTGTTGCTCAAGGTATTGCTAATATGGTAACTGGTTTTTTTAGTGGTATGGGTGGTTGTGCAATGATTGGCCAATCAATGATTAATGTAAAATCTGGTGGCCGTACAAGAATATCTGGTATTACGGCATCTTTGTTTTTACTCTTATTCATTGTAATTGGATCTTCTTTTATCGAGAAAATTCCCTTAGCAGCGTTAGTTGGTGTCATGTTTATGGTAGTCATTGGTACTTTTGCTTGGCAGAGTATTTTGGTTATTAAACGTATTCCAAGAACAGATGTGGTCGTTATGATAATTGTAACTGCCATTACTGTTATCTACGATTTGGCAATTGCTGTTATATGTGGAGTTATTGTTTCGGCTCTTGCCTACGCTTGGAATAACGCAATTCGAATAACAGGTAATGTTGCAATAGATGATAATGGTAACACAATTTATTATATAGAGGGTCCTTTGTTTTTTGGATCTGTCCAAGGCTTTTCAGAAATATTCAATATAGAAAGCGATACTGACATCGTAGTTGTTGATTTTATCAATAGTCGTGTCGTAGATCAGTCAGCGTTACAAGCAATAGAGGATCTTGCTGTTAAATATAGAAAAAGAAAGAAACAGTTACAATTGAGACATCTGTCAACAGACTGTCATTCCTTACTAAGGAAGGCTGGTCAGTTAGTCGTAGATGCTGATGACGATCCTAGTTACGGTTTGGCTGTTGACTATGGCGTGAAACCAGGAGTTTTTGGAAAAACTCATTAATTTGTTCAATTCTGTTGTAATCATATTTCAATACTTCAACATTTTTTTAAGACTTGACTCTTAGTTAATTTTATAGGAGAACAAAACATGAACAAAAAATGTCTGGAATTAAAAATGATGAATTTAGAAGTAACTAAAAAAATCCTAGCCCAAAATGGACACTATAAAACTCCTAATAAACTAGAAGTATTTAAGCCGTGCCTAAATCGTTCTCAAACTTTTCCTCTTTATAGCTCTAAAGTTTCGGCGGGTTTTCCTTCTCCTGCAGATGATAACTTAGAAAAAAGTTTAGATTTAAACAGTTATTTAATTAAACGTCCAGCGGCAACCTTTTTTGTTCGTGTTAACGGTGACTCAATGATTAATGCTGGTATCAATGATAATGATATTCTGGTTGTGGATAGAAGTATTAAACCAGCACATGGAAAAGTAATTATTGCTGTTTTAGACGGGCAAATGACTGTTAAAAGATTATATAAGCGTTCTGGTAAAATAATATTGATGCCAGAAAATGACTTATACAAACCAATTGAAATCCAAGATCATATGAACATGGAAATTTGGGGAGTAGTTACAAGCTCGGTTCATTTTTTATGATATGTATGGATTAGTTGATTGTAATAATTTTTATGTTTCCTGTGAGCGAGTATTCAATCCATCGTTGAGAGATAAGCCTGTCGTAGTATTATCCAATAATGATGGCTGTGTTATTGCCAGATCTAATGAAGCAAAAACTCTAGGTATACCCATGGGTGCTCCATTACACTTATATAAGACACTGATAAAGCAAAATAAGATTTTGGTATATTCTTCAAACTATACTTTGTATGGAGATATGTCTTCTCGAGTAATGAATTCACTAAATTATTTTGTACCTGATATGGAAATATATTCTATTGACGAAGCCTTTCTTAGTTTAAAAAAATTTAATAATAAAACTTTATTGGATGAAATGTTTACAATTAGACAATCTGTTTATCAATGGACGGGTATACCTGTTTCAATTGGAGTAGGTCCTACTAAAACATTAGCAAAATTAGCAAATAAGATGGCTAAGAAACATTCGTCTAACGGTATTTATATTTTAACGATATCAAATCAATTGACTAATATATTAAATGATCTTCAGTTAGAAGATATTTGGGGAATATCAAAAGGTTGGGCTAACCGTTTGAAGTCTATAGGAATTAATAATCCTCTTCAATTACAACAATCAGATCCTTGTAAGATAAGAAAGTCAATTTCAGTTGTTGGTGAACGTATTGTTTATGAGTTAAGAGGAAATTCTTGTCTTGCTTTAGAAGAGGTAGTGAATAAAAAATCTATTACAGTTTCTAGATCTTTTGGCAAAATGATTAATGATAAATATAATCTAAAAGAAGCACTGGCAAATCATGTAGCAAGAGCAGCAGAGAAACTTAGGCATCAAGGCTGTTTATGTGGAGAAATTTGTGTTTTTATTAATACTAATCGTTTTAGAAAAAAAGATTTACAATATAACAATAGCGCAACATTAATTTTTAATGATTTGACTAATAATACAGCTGTCATAATTCAACAAGCATTCAAGTTATTAGAAAGTCTTTATCGTCCAAATTATAATTACAAAAAAATTGGAGTTATATTACTTGATCTAAAACAAAGGAAAAAAGATTTTATAAATAAAGATTATATCATCCAGAGTAACTTATTCACATATAACAAAAATGAAAAGATAAATGCTAGTCAATCCGACATTCATATGAAAATTTTAGATGGCATAAATGCTAAAATGGGAAAAATGACAATATTTTATGGTTCTCAAGGAATTATAAAGCAACGAAGAAGAGAAAAAAAAGAAGAAGACAAATGGAGAATGCGGTCTGGTTACAAATCCCCTTTCTATACTACCAATTGGAATGATATATTAAAAGTATCATAGAATAATGGTAATACTAAGATTTGTTATTTGAAGGAAGAGGAATACAACTTAGACCTGAAGTCCATAGCTCTGCACAAACTGAACGTGCCTGGTATTCGGCCAATTCAATAAATCTAACTCTCCATAGATATTCTAATTTTTTATTTTCGTCGTTAGTTTTAGTTATTTTACTTAGAGAAGCTGGCAAATTACCAAGTTGTTCTGGAACAATGTTTCTGGCATTACGGGCGGCTTTATGGGCATTTAATCTATTCTTAAAAGCACCTATTTGTATAAACCAGTCATCTTGTAAACTATTGGACGATGAAAGATTGATAACTTTAGAAGGTGTACTAAAACTTTTTACATTTTTATCTACAATAGCAAGTTTAGGACGATTTTTAGGAAGTTCTGACGGTTTTGCTATTCTAACAAGAGGTTTAGAAGGAACTGTTTTAAAGTATTTATTAAGTAATTTAATCATATGTTTGTCGCGTGACCTTGCTTTTTTACCACCAAAAACAACACCGATAATTCTTTGACCGTTTCTTTCTACTGAAGCAACAAGATTAAAGCCAGAAGCATTAGTATAACCTGTCTTGATACCGTCAGTACCAGAGTAACTACCCAATAAATTATTATGGTTGGTATATTTAATGCCTTTATAAACAAAAGATTTAGTTTTAAATAATTTAAATAAATTAGGATGATTTTTCCTAATGGCCATACCGAGAGTTGCCATATCTCTTGCAGTAGATAATTGGCCCCTATTAGGTAAGCCTGACGCATTTTTAAATATTGTACGATTCATACCTAGCTTTTTGGCTTTCTTAGTCATTAGTTTAGCAAAATTTCTTTCAGATTTTCCTAGGTTTTCTGCTACAACTGTAGCTACATCATTTGCTGATTTAGTGATCAAAGCCAAAATCGCATTTTTAACGGTAATTTTAGAGCCTGCAGCAAGGTTTAATTTAGAAGGTGGTTGTTTTGTTGCACGTTTAGAAATTTTAAATTTAGTGTTCATAGAGACTTTTTTAGATTTTAGCGCATCAAATATCATATATAAAGTCATGATTTTTGTTAAAGAAGCTGGATAATTTCGCGTATCAGCATTGGTATTATGGTAAATACGTTTAGTGTTTTCATTTATAACAAAAGAAGCATATTTAGCATTAGCAGTAGATAAAAAAATTAGAGAAGTTAAAATAAATATATAAATCAACTTTAGCTTTTTTAAATAAGACATATTGTCTTTTTTGTATGATAAGATTTTATGGATATTAACCATATTAATATAATTTCTAAACAAACTTTATATCTAAAGATAAAATTTAATAATGTTCTTTAGCATAAATATTAAAAAAGTATAATCTAAACTAAATAAAATACACATCATTTAGATTACTTTTTTAACAAAACACTATATTTAGTATAAAATACAAGCAATAATTATGGAAGAATATATTAAAAAAATTATTAACTTAAACTTGTTGAACGTTAATATCGTTATTATATTATTAATGTAATATATCTATTAATCTGAAAGTCCAAAGACATTGAATAGCAATAAAGAATTAAAATTTCACATAGAGCATAACATGATAACTATGCCATCATCAGTTATGAGTAAAGATAATGATGAGATTGATGGAAATACAAAATTGGCTACAAAGCCAAAAACAAAAATTCCATCGCTTTACAGGGTATTGATGATGAATGACGACTATACGCCAATGGAATTTGTGATTGAAGTTTTAGAAAAATTTTTTCAAAAAAATAGAGAAGAAGCAACACAAATTATGCTTCATGTTCACCAACGTGGGGTTGGTATTTGTGGAATTTATACATATGATTTAGCAGAAACAAAAGCAATGCAAGTAATGAATTATGCCCGTAAATATGAGCATCCTTTACAAGTACAGTTAGAGAAGGAATAATAATGCTATCTAAATCCTTAGAAGAAACTTTAAGACGAGCAATGACAAATGCATCTTCGTTAAAGCACGAATTTGCTACATTAGAACATTTACTTTTTGCTTTATTAGAGGATCAAGACGCTATTGAGGTTTTAAAAGCCTGTTCAGTCAATGTAAAAACTTTAGGTGAAGATATAAATAAATATCTAAAAGAAGATTTGAAGGCAATTATTACCTCAGATTCTGAAACTGATACCCAGCCTACAGCTGGGTTTCAAAGAGTTGTACAAAGAGCTGTAATACATACTCAATCGTCCGGCAGAACCGAAGCAACTGGTGCCAATATCTTAGTAGCAATGTTCTCTGAAAGAGATTGTTATGCAGTTTATTTGCTACAAAAACAAGATATGAAACGTCTTGACGCGGTTAGTTTTATTAGTCACGGTCTAGCAAAAGATCCAAATTACTCAAAATCTACTTCGCCTTCTGGTGCTGAAGGTGATGTAGAAGATACAGAAAACAAAAAATCTGAAAAAGCTTTAGATAAATATGCTGTAAATTTAAATGAGAAGGCAGCAGAAGGAAAGATTGATCCTTTAATAGGAAGACAATCTGAGCTAGATAGAACTATTCAAGTTTTATGTAGAAGAACCAAAAATAATCCTTTGTTGGTTGGTGACCCTGGAGTTGGTAAAACTGCTATTGCTGAGGGTTTGGCTGATAGAGTTGTAAAAGGAAATGTACCAGAAGTTTTACTAAATTCTGAAATATACGCTCTAGATATGGGTGCATTGCTTGCAGGAACTAGATATAGAGGCGATTTTGAGGAGCGTCTAAAAGCTGTTATGAAAGAAATTGAATCTAATGAAAATGCAATTCTATTTATTGATGAAATACATACTATAATTGGTGCTGGTGCTACCAGTGGTGGTGCTATGGATGCCTCTAACTTACTAAAGCCAGCACTTCAAAATGGTGGATTAAAATGTATAGGATCAACTACATATAAAGAATATAGAGGTTATTTTGATAAAGACAGAGCATTAGTTAGGCGTTTTCAAAAAATAGATGTTGCAGAACCAAATGTTGATGACACAGTAAAAATTTTAATGGGACTTAAATCCCGTTATGAAGAACATCATAAGTTAAAATTCACAAATATAGCTATCAAAACGGCAGTTGAATTATCTGCTAGGTATATAAATGACAGAAAATTACCTGATAAGGCTATAGATGTTATAGATGAAACAGCAGCAGCACAAATGCTGAAAAATAAATCTAAACGTAAGCGTATTATAGGGAAGGCTGAAATAGAAGAAACTGTTGCATTAATTGCAAGAATTCCTCCTAGAAACGTCTCAACAGACGATAGAAAAGCACTTTCTAAGTTACAAGATGATTTAAAAAGAATGGTGTATGGACAAGATAAAGCAGTTACGGAATTGGTTTCTAGCATTAAATTGTCTAGGGCAGGTTTAAGAGAAGGTGAGAAGCCTATTGGTTGTTACTTGTTCTCTGGCCCAACAGGTGTTGGTAAAACTGAAGTCGCAAAGCAATTGGCTGAAGCCACAGGTGTAAAACTTATCAGATTTGACATGTCAGAATATATGGAAAGACACACTGTTTCTAGATTGATAGGTGCTCCCCCAGGTTATGTAGGGTTCGATCAAGGTGGTCTTTTAACTGACGCGATTGACCAGAATCCTCATTCGGTACTATTATTAGATGAAATTGAGAAAGCGCACCCTGATCTGTTTAATTTACTTTTGCAAGTTATGGATCATGGTAAACTAACGGATAATAATGGTAAGTCTATAGATTTTAGAAATACAATCCTAATTATGACTACTAATGCTGGTGCACAAGAATTATCAAAAGCAGCAATTGGTTTCAAACAAGAAAGTCGTGAAGGTGCTGATGGTGAGGCTATCGAAAAACTTTTTGCACCCGAATTTAGGAACAGACTAGATGCAATAATCCCGTTTGGATATTTACCTTTAGAAGTTGTTAGAATGGTTGTTGATAAATTTATTATGCAACTAGAAGTACAATTATCTGAAAAAGGTGTTTCAGTCGTATTAACGGACAAAGCTCGAGATTGGTTAGCAACAAAGGGTTATGATAAAACATTTGGTGCCAGACCTCTAGGAAGAGTTATCCAAGAACATATCAAAAAGCCGTTGGCTGAAGAACTATTGTTTGGAAGATTAGTTGATGGTGGTATTGTTAATGTAGATTTATCAAAAGATAAGTTAATTCTTAAAACAGAAGGTTTAGGTAATAAAGATAAAAAAAAGAAAATCATAGGGTCTAAATTTAAAAGTAAAGATACACCAGAGCTAACTTAATTTGAATATGGTGAACCTTGTTCATTAATGAGTTGTATCTGTTTGTCAATTTCTTTTGCTTCTAATTGAACAAAACTTCTAACTGCTTTAGCAAAAGATTCATTTTGAATTAAATGACTGCTGTATATTGTTTCAGCAACGTATCCTCTTTGTATTTTATGATGCCCCTGGGCACCTGCTTCAACTACTCTAATATTATTGTCTATTGCATATTCTATAGCCTGATAGTAACAAAGTTCAAAATGTAAAAATGGAATATCAACTATAGAGCCCCAATTTCTTCCATAAAGTGTATCGCCACCAATAAAATTCAATGCACCTGCTACAATTTTATTATCTTGCCTAGCTATGATCAACAAAATTTTATTTTTCATAGTATTATTGATCAAAGAAAAAAAACTTTTTGTTAAATATGCTCCACCCCACTTTTTATCAATGGTATTGAGATAAAAGTTATAAAAAGAATCCCACATTTGACTATTCAATTCATTACCAGTTACTTTTTGAATAATTAAGTTATTATTCAGAATAGTTCTTCGCTCTTTTCTAATAGCTTTTCTCTTTGAACTTTTTAATTTACTCAAAAAATCATCAAATGAGTTATAGTCTTTATTATGCCAATGAAATTGAAGACCTTTTCGCTTGATCCATTTTTCATTTTTCAATTTTTTATTTAAGTTGTATGTAATAAAATTAATATGTGCCGAACTTAAATTATTATTTTGAACTATTACTTCAAACATCTTTATTATTAACTCGAATATTTCATTATTATCAGGATTTTTTGGATCAATTAAAATTCTAGGCCCTGTTGCAGGAGTAAAAGGTATGGCGGAAAGTAATTTTGGATAATATTGACCACCAGCATTTTCAAATGCATTTGCCCAAGCGTGGTCAAATATATATTCTCCATAAGAATGCATTTTCAAATAATTAGGAGAAGCACCTACTATGTTTCCTTTATCATTTTTTACAATTATGTGCTGAGGATTCCAGCCAGTTTTAGCTGACACAGACTGTGATATTTCTAATGAATTTAAAAAATCGTACGAGGTAAAAGGGTGGTTACTCGTATTCAGTGCGTCCCATTCATTTCTATTAACTTCAGCTAAGCTAAATACTAATTCACATTTCATTAGTTCATCTGTAGTATTTTAAGAAAAAATAGCCTAATTTTCAATCTCAAAAATACCTTCAATTTCAACAGGTACATTTAATGGAAGTGAGGCTGTCCCAACGGCAAAGCGTGAATGTTTGCCTTTTTCGCCAAATATTTTTACAAACAAGTCTGATGCACCATTAATTATTTTTGGTTGATCAGTAAAGTCTGATGTCGATGCTACAAATCCTCCTAATTTGACAACTCTTTTGACTTTGTTGAGATTGCCGCCACAAGCAGATTTAAGCTGGCTTAGTAAAGCTTTGGCGCAAGCTTCTGCCATTTTTATACCATCATCTAGAGATACTGAATCTCCAACTTTTCCTTTTATGGTCAGTTTACCATTTATAAAAGGCAATTGTCCTGAGATAAAAACTAGATTATTCAAAATGACAAACGGGACATAGCTACCAGCTGGAGTACTAGCCTCTTCAAGTTGAATGTTTAATTCTTCTAATTTAGAATTGACGTCATTATTCATTAAAAATCCTTTAGTTTATGAACAGCCAGAAGTGGCACCACATGTATTACATTTCATACATGTTCCGTTTCTTACAAGTGTAAAGTTGCCACACTCACCACATGCTTCCCCTTCATAGCCTTTTATTTTAGCTTCAATTTCTTGAGCAAGGTTCGGGGACTTTACCTCATTAATAACAACAGTAGTATCATTAGTATTTATTTCAATTTTATCCTCTTTAAGTGAGGTCGTTTGCGGCATTAGCGTTACGTTATTTGTACCACCTGAGACAACTTTGAGCTCTCTTCTCACAAAACCTCTACTTGCTACTTTTTCTGAAATTAAGGCCTTGCTATTTCCTGAACCTGTCGTACTTGAATCTAAATCCTCTGGTCCTACGTGGCCTAAGTCATTTCTATCTAGGTAAGATATGGCTAATTCTCTAAAAATATAGTCTAAAATCGATGTTGACATTTTTATTGTATCATTACCAGTAACCATTCCTTGCGGCTCAAAACGAGTAAAAGTAAAAGCTTCTACAAATTCTTCTAAAGGTACCCCATACTGTAATCCAATAGATACGGCAATAGCGAAGTTATTCATCAATGATCTAAATGCAGCTCCTTCTTTGTGCATATCAACGAATATTTCACCTAACTTCCCATTTTCGTATTCACCAGTTCTTAGATAAACTTTATGGCCTCCTACTGTTGCTTTTTGCGTATAGCCTTTTCTTCTATGAGGTAATTTATCTCTTTCAGCCCTTACAAATCGCTCTACAATTTTTTCAACAACTTCACTAGTACGTTTTGTTATGTTTTGTTCATTTGTAATGTTATCTTGGTCTTCACTTACGTCGTCTTCATCTAGCAAAGCGGAGTTAAGTGGTTGACTTAATTTTGAACCATCTCTGTATAATGCATTTGCTTTAATACCTAGTTGCCAAGAAAGCATGTAGGCATCGCTACAGTCATCTATAGATGCATCATTTGGCATATTGATTGTTTTAGAAATGGCACCAGATATAAAAGACTGTGCGGCTGCCATCATTTTAATGTGACTATCTACAGATAAAAATCTTTTGCCTATTCGACCACAAACATTAGCACAATCAAATACGTCAAGATGATCTTTATTTAAGTGGGGTGCGCCTTCAAGTGTCATTGCGCCACAAACATGAATATTTGCAACGTCAATTTCTTCAGCAGTAAAACCTAGAAATTCTAACATATTAAATGTGAAATCATTCATTTGCTCTGTAGATATTCCTAGTGTATTTTTACAAAAATCTTCACCAAGAGTAAATTGATTAAATACAAATTTAATGTCAAATGCAGACTCTAAAGAATCTTCAATTAACTTGATTTCTTTGTTGGTAAATCCTTTTGAAATTAATGCATTATGGCTAATTGCTTGACAATCTTTCAGGCTACCAGCTCCAACTGCATATCTTTGCATATCATCAATTTGATCTGCGTCATATCCTAAATGTGCTAAAGCTTCAGGAACCACCCGGTTTATAATTTTAAAATATCCACCACCAGCCAATTTTTTAAATTTAACCATAGCAAAGTCTGGTTCTATACCAGTAGTATCACAATCCATAACTAGACCAATTGTTCCAGTAGGAGCTATTACAGTAGCTTGAGCATTTCTATATCCATTTTTTTTACCCAGAGTTAAAGCTTTTGTCCATGCCTCTTTAGCGGCAGAAATTAAATTTTGATCTGGACAATCTTGAGACATAAGAGGAACCGGATTAATAGATAAATCTTCGTAGCCTCTGGTTTTACCTTCTGAAGCTCGTTTGTGATTACGCATAACTTTCAACATACTATTTGCGTTTTCGTTATATTTTGGAAATGGACCAAGTTCTCCAGCAATTTCCGCTGACGTTGCATATGAAATACCAGTCATTATAGATGTAAGCGCTGCGCATATTGACCTTCCTTGATCACTATCGTAAGGAATACCCCAAGACATTAATAAGCCACCTATATTTGCATATCCTAATCCAAGTGTTCTGTATTCATAAGACTTTTGTGCAATTTCTTTTGAAGGAAATTGTGCCATCATTACAGAAATTTCGAGAGTTAATGTCCATAGCCTTGTAGTATATTCATATGCCTCTATATCAAAAGACGAGTCATCTTTTTTGAATTGCAATAAATTTATGGATGCTAAGTTACATGCTGTGTCATCAATAAACATATATTCTGAACAAGGATTAGAAGCATTTATTCTTCCAGCTTCTGGACAAGTATGCCATTCATTGATAGTAGTGTCATATTGGAGCCCAGGGTCTGCACAGGCCCACGCAGCCTCAGAGATTTTAGACCACAAGTCGGGTGCATTAATTGTTTTGTGAACACTTCCATCTGTTCTTCTGATGAGATCCCATTCACTTTTTTGCTGAACTTTTTCTAAAAATTCATTGCTCACTCTCACTGAATTATTAGAATTCTGCCCAGAAACTGTTAAATATGCCTCACTATCCCAATCTGTATCATAAGTTTGAAACTCAATTTCTTTAAACCCTTGACTAGCAAATTGTATGACTCTTTGAATATAGTTTTCGGGTATCATAACCGCACGGCAATTTAAGACTGCTTTTTTAAGTTCAGCATTGATTTTAGGGTTTAATCTTTCTTTGTCACCATAACTATCTAAATTACATGCATCCATTACGGACTTTAAATTTTTGGCTGTTAATTTTGATCCTGCAACTAATGCAGCAACTTTTTGTTCTTCAACAACTTTCCAATTAATATATTCTTCAATATCAGGATGATCTATATCAACAGTTACCATCTTCGCTGCTCTTCTAGTTGTTCCACCAGATTTAATGGCTCCGGCAGCTCTATCACCAATTCTCAAAAAACTCATCATTCCTGATGATCTTCCACCACCAGATAAACCCTCGGTACTGCCTCTTAATTTTGAAAAATTTGATCCTGTTCCAGATCCATACTTAAAAAGTCTAGCTTCTCTTACCCAAAGATCCATAATTCCGCCCTCGTTTACAAGATCATCTTGAACAGATTGAATAAAACAAGCATGAGGTTGAGGATGTTCGTAGGATGATTGTGATTTCACTAATTTTTTAGTTTCAAAATCAACATAATAATGTCCTTGACTTGGGCCATCTATTCCGTATGCCCAATGTAACCCTGTATTAAACCATTGCGGTGAGTTTGGTGCGCACATTTGAGCTGCAAGCATAAACCTCATTTCGTCAAAATATATTTTTGCATCTTGTTCTGTGGTGAAGTATTTACCTTTCCATCCCCAATAGGTCCATGTTCCTGCCAACCTATCAAAAACTTGTTTAGCCGACTCTTCGCCTTTATATCTTTTATCTTTTGATATTTTATTTAATTTTTCAGAATCAGGCTCAGATCGCCATAACCAATTAGGAACATCTTTTTCTTTCACCTTTTTAACAAAAGTGGGAACACCTGCTTTACGAAAATATTTTTGTGCAATTATATCTGCTGCTACTTGAGAATAGTTGCCAGGAACTTCAATGTTTGGAGCACTAAAAACTATTGTGCCATCTGGGTTTTTAATTTCGCTAGAAGTGGTTTTGAACTCCAAACCTGCATAAGCATCGTTTCCTTTTTTTGTAAATTGCCTTTTAAATTTCATCTTTTTTCCTTTTTACAATAAAGAAAACAATAATTGTATATTTGTCAGGTTTTGTTGCTAAAACCTCATAAACTCTTGTGGATAAATTGTTTAAATTTTAACAAAATTCTATGATGTCTACAATTTCCTATAAATAAACTCTTGTTTTTCCTTAATTTAATTTTTTTTATTTGATTATCGTTAATTAATACGAACTTGTGGATAAACACAATATATAGTAACAACGAATATCTAAACTACATGATTTGGTATGCATTCGTAAAGAGTATAATTCAATTTTTTTAATTTTTTTTTTAACTATCTAATTTTACTTAATTTTTTTACTATTTAATAAAGGATTTAATAATATAAATATTATAATCAATATTTATTATTTTTATAAATAAGCTATAATATCTATAAATATAAATTTATTAGGAAGTTATTTAATGAGATATAGTTTGGTCGAAATATTATTGGGAGCTATTGTTTTGCTTACCGCAATAGGATTTTTAACTTTAGGTATGCAGTCAATAAATCGTCAAAAAGATGGTTATAATATTTCGTTAATATTTGGTTCAACAGCAGGTTTGAAAAATGGGGATGATGTAAAAATATCTGGAATTAGTGTTGGAAAAATTACTAAATTAGAACTTAATTTAGATGATTATAACGCAAAAGTAAATATTATTATCGATAACAAAATAAAAATCCCAGATGACTCTTCAGCTAAAATTACCTCTTCCAGTCTTTTAGGAGGAAACTTTTTAGATATAATACCTGGCTCATCTGAGCAAAATTTGGGACCAAGTGATATAATATACGATACGACAGATCCCGTAAGTTTTACAGATATGCTTGGAAAAGTTATATTTTCAGGCAATAGAAAGTAACAAAATTTAGGTTTTCCAATGAAACTAATAGATTTAATTTTTGTTATAATTTTTTTTCTTTTTTCTAAAATTGCATTTTCGTCCCAATGGATTGAAGGAAATAAGTTGGTTATTCAAGGTCTTGATAAAATCACAGCAAGAATACAAACTTTTGAAGTAGATGTTGGTCAAACTTATAAGTTTGGGGTATTAGATATTTTTGTGGAAAGATGTGTTTTTTCAAAACCTATATTTAAACCTGAGTCACTAGCATTTATAAAAATAAAAGATAACTCCGATAGACTCTCAGAAGTAAAGTTTAATGGCTGGATGTTTGCATCTAGTCCAGCTCTCAATGCTTTAGAGAATTCAGTTTATGATGTTTCAATCCTTGCTTGTAAAAAAGTTGATAAACAATTAAAAAAATCATTATCAGTTGAAGGTAAAAAATAAAAGTTAGTTTTTAGTCCAATGGCTTTATCAAGACGTTGTTTAAATTTAGTTTTGTTAATTTCATATGCACCAAACTGTATTAAATGGTCATTTAGAAATTGCACGTCTAATATTTTAAAATCACTCTTCCACAATCTTGCAACTAGGTTTATTAAGGCAATTTTACTTCCATTTGAAATATAGCTAAACATTGATTCCGCAAAAAAAACTCCTCCTAGAGCAACTCCGTAAATCCCTCCGATTAGTTGTTTGTTTTGCCAACATTCAACTGAATGTGCATATCCCAATTTATTTAAAGAGATAAATAAATTTTCTATTTCATAGTTTATCCAAGTTTCAGTTCTGTTTATTGTAGCACATGATCTAATCACTTCTGCAAAAGCTTTATTCATACTTATTTCAAAAGGTCTTTTTTTTGCTAAACGAACAAGACTTTTTGAAGTCTTAAATTTACTGATTGGTATAAGAGCTCGATATTCAGGATCAATAAAAATAATTTTCTTATCTTTTCTGCTATCAGCCATTGGAAAAATACCATGCTTATAAGCTCTAATTAATTGTTCTAGTGATATTGATGAAGGGTATCTATTGCTCAAATACATTTTCTTATATATCTAACGGTTATTAATTGGCACTTAATAATTTATTTTCTAACCACCTAATATCATAGGAACCTTTTTTCATTACTTCGGTGTTTAAAATATCCCTATGTAAATCTATTGTCGTAGAAATTGGTTCTATTACAATTTCTTTTAAAGCTTGCTTAAGTCTTAAAATGCATTGATCTCTGTTATTTCCATGCACAATCAGTTTAGCAATTAAACTATCGTAATATGGCGGAACTTCGTATCCTGAGTATATACAAGACTCAATTCTGATACCAAGCCCACCAGGAGGGTGAAATTGTAAAATTTTACCAGGAGAAGGTATAAATGTTTTGGGATCTTCTGCATTAATTCTACATTCAATTGCATGACCATTAATTTTTACATCATTTTGTTTAAAGGATAGTGGGAGGCCAGCTGCAATCATTATTTGTTCTCTTACTAAATCTATTCCTGTAATTGCCTCAGTAATAGGATGCTCTACCTGAAGCCTAGTATTCATTTCTATAAAAAAGAACTCATTGTTTTCATATAAAAATTCAATAGTGCCTAAACCTAAATATCCCATTTTTGATACAGCATTTGAGGCTATTTCACCTATAGTATTTCTTATTTTATCATTTATTGCGGGTGAAGGGGCTTCTTCAATAACCTTTTGATGTCGTCTTTGAATAGAACATTCTCTTTCACCAAGATGAACAGTATTACCGAATTTATCAGCCGCTATTTGCACTTCTATGTGTCTCGGATTTTGAAGATATTTTTCAATATATACACGGTCATCACCAAACGCAGCTTTTGCTTCACTTTTAGCTGCAGTAAAAGCTGATTCAAGTTCTTCTTCATTTAAAGCAACTTTCATTCCTCTACCGCCACCTCCAGAAGCTGCTTTAATTAAGACAGGGTAGCCAATTTTTTTTGCCTCTTCATAAGCATTTTCGAAATCATAAATATCATTTTTAGAACCAGGAACAAGAGGTATCCCTAAATTTTGCGCTGTTATCTTTGCTTCTATTTTATCTCCCATGCATCTTATATGTTCCGGTTTTGGTCCTATAAAAACAATGTTATGGGCTTCAACAATTTCAGCAAAATCTGGATTTTCAGACAAAAAACCAACGCCGGGATGAATAGCGTCAGCTCCGACTAATTGAGCGGCAGTTATTATTGCTGGGATATTCAAATATGACTTTGAAGACAGAGCAGGGCCGATACATACACTTTCATCAGCTAATCGGACATGTATTGCATCATTATCAGCTGTGGAATGAATAGCAACGGTTTTGATATTTAGTTCTTTACAGGCCCTTAACACTCTTAAAGCTACATCACCTCGGTTTGCTATTAAAATCTTTGAAAACATGATGAACCTATTACTCAATCACTACTAGTAATTGATTGAATTCTATTGGTTGACCATCTTCAAAACCTATGTGAACTATTTTTCCAGATTTATGTGCATTAATTGAATTCATTACTTTCATTGCCTCAATAATGAGTAATGTATCGCCGATTGACACTAAAGAATTTAATTTAATAAATGTTTCTTTACCTGGCTCTGGAGATGAATACGCTGTGCCAACCATTGGCGAATTGACTGCACCTGGGTGTTTGTCGTTAAACTTTTCAAGTTTTTCCTCTATTTTGATATTATTTTCTGAAATATCAGCTTTCGGAGTTTTAACAATAGTTTTTTGAGAACTTGGTGAAATATTCAGATTATTTTTAATTTTTATTTTAAAATGCTCAGCTTCATATTCTAACTCTGATAAATCATTCTTATTAACAATATCGACAAAGTCTTGAACTATATTAAGGTTTTCTTTATGCGAATTCTTTTTATTCATTATGTCACCTATTTTTTGTTCAATCTTTTATAAGGTCATGAACTGCATCTAGAGCAAGCAAATATGAGTTCACTCCTAAACCAGCGATTATACCTGTCACAACTGGAGAAATAAAAGATTTATGTCGAAAATTTTCTCTAGCGTAAACGTTAGTTATGTGTATTTCAATTTTAGGACCATTAAACATACTTAAAGCATCAAAAATACCGATAGATGTATGTGTTAATGCACCAGCATTAATTATAACTCCACATCCATCATTAATCGCTTTATGTATTTCACTAATCAATTCGCCTTCTACATTTGATTGAAAAAAATGTAAGTCTAAGCTGTAATCTTTACATTTTTCTAGGCATAAAGATTTTACAGTTTCTAGTGAAGCGTTACCATATTTTTCGGGTTCTCTTCTACCAAGAAGATTTAGATTTGGTCCATTAATAATGTATAGTTTTTTTTTCAAAATAAGGCTCCAGTGTCCAAATAAAATTTAAAATTGTCGATTTTAAGACATTAAGTAAAATAAATTATTTCTCCCGGAAACTTTTTATCATTTGCTTTAAATTACTTTTTTGTAAAGCCCCAGGATATATAATGTCCCCAATAATAAAAGCTGGAGTTCCATTTAAATTTAGTAATTTTGCCACGTCTCTATTTTTTTTAAGTTTGTTTTCAATTTCTTTGCTTCTCATATCATTTTTTAGTTGATTGATATTTAGACCAGTTTTTTCTGCAATATTAAAAATTACATCCTCTGTTATTCTACCACTTTTTTTCATGAGTGACAGATGAAAATCATTATATAAACCTTGTTTTTCTGAAGCAAGAGCAGCAGTAGCTGCTATATATGAACTTTGTGATAATATAGGAAGTTCAACAAAAACAAAGTCGACTTTTTTATCTTCAGAAATAACATCCATAATTGTGTTAACAACTGATTTACAGTAACCACAATTATAGTCAAAAAATTCATATACTGTAATATCAGAATTTTTATTAAAAATACCAGGATTTTTAATGTTTTGAAGTAAAGTAATAGCATTATTTTTTTTGTTTATTTCAACTGTTTTTTTATACTCTTCAAGAGTAGATTTAATCAGTTTTGGATTTTTAAGTAAATAATTTTTTATTATTTTTTCAATTTCTTCTATTTTAACTTCATGTGAGTAAGATGGAAAAATAAGTAAAAAAACTGAGGTCAAAATCATAAGTAATGCTTGAATTTTTTGTTTCATATTAGAATCTTTCAAATAATAAGCAGATTAATTTTTTATTTTTATTCTTGCTATAATGTCTGCACCTCTTAGTTTGTAAGAGTTAGGTATAGATGGATCACCATTTGCTAAATCTACATATTTCTTTGCTTTAATAAAGTTTTTTTTAATTAGAGCTTCCTCTGCCAAAGCAATATAAGAAACACCTATTCTATCAACCTTATTAGACGACTTTGCTAATAATCTCCATAAATAGCTCCATTTGGGATTATTTTGGAGTAATTGTTCTAAAACAATAATAGAATTGTTTAAATATTTTTTTTTATTTGTTTGTATATATGATTTAACTAGTGAAAATTTAATAAGGTCTGTAGATGGTGTAAATTCTTCATTAACAACTTCAATAGCTTTTTTATACTCAGTTATTGCTTTTTCAAAACTTCCATTTTTAAAATAAATATCTCCAGATAATTCAAAAAAGTATGGATAATTTTTAAACTTTTTTTCTAAAGTATTTAGATATTTACGGGCTAAATCATATTTTCCAGCTTTATAAGACGCTATTACTCGAGAATAGTTCAATAAAATTTTATTGTTATTTTCTTTATTTTTTAAAATTTTATCTGGTTCACTTTTATATGAATTAATTTTATTTTTAATATATTCCAATGAAATTTTATTGTTGTTTATTAATACGTACTGGGTTTCTTTCTTAGTATATTTCATTCTAAATTTATATTTTTTTAATTGATCTAGTCTTTGCTTAGAAAATGGATGTGATCTATAATAGTTTGTGAATGAATTTTCATTTAATGCTTCATTATCACTTAAATTAAGTAATAGGCGTTCTAAGCCATTAAAAGGAATTTTCTTTTTTAGCATTATATCAAACGCAAATCTATCAGCTTCTTGTTCTTGAATTCTAGAAAATTGGTATGAAGATTTTGTAGCCAGATCTTGTGATCCTACAATTAAGCCAATTGCAGAATTAGCATTTAATTTTCCACTTGCAGATAGTGCAATACCGACTATTGAAGCAAATTTTCCATAATTAGACAAATTTTTATTATTGATAGATCTTGAATTATGATGGTTTAAAACTAAATGGCCAATTTCGTGAGCAAGAACACCTTGTATTTCGCTTAATGATTTAGATTTTTTGATTAAACCTGTATTTATATAAATTTTGTTGGACCCCGTCACAAAAGCATTATATTGATCATTCGAGATTAACCTAGGGTAATAAATTTTATTTTTAACTTTTTTATCAATTGTAGTTTGTATAACTTTATGCAAAAAAAATTCAATTTCTGCATCTCTTATAATCGAAATACTTTGAGCGGTATATGCTTGTCTTGAAACAAAAATTAAAATTATAATTAATAATATTTTTATGTTGACCACCAACCTTTTTTCTTTGTTTTGTCAGAATTTAATTTTCCATCTACTTTCATAATTTCTATTGGTGCAGATGATTGCGTTTTTCTCAAATCAATCTTATTTTTAGCTGTTTCATCCAGTTTATCTTGATCGTTTTTGATTTTTGTATCTATTTTCGTTTTTGATTTTCGAATTACTTTCTTATTTACATTTTTTTGTTTTGCGTCAATTTTTTTAGTATTACCTTTCTTTGTTTTTCGCTCTTTATTTTCATCTGAGTCTGTTTCTTTGGCTATATTATTCTTAGCTTCGTCTGTTGAATTAGAAGAACTATTACTTTTAGTTTTATTTTCCTCTATTCTTCTTTTTTTAGCAGGTCTTTTGCCTCTTTTCTTTCTAATTTGTTTTTCATCATTATCAGATGATGAGTTATCTTGCTTATCTCCAGGAGAATTACTTTGTTTAAAATTATTTTTTTTGATTACTTCTAATTTTCTTAAAGGTGGAATAATTGTATTATCATATATAAAATCAATTGATATATCATATCTAATTTCAATTTCATTAAGATGAGATCTTTTATTATTTAAAATGTGAATTATAATATCTGAGTGTGCCGAAACGCTTATTGCCATATTTTCTTCAGAGCTACATTCTTCTTCGATAGATCTCAAAATTTGAATTGCACTTACTTCTACTGATTGAATCCTACCTGATCCTCCACAATGTGAACATAATTCTGAAGAATTTTCTACTACAGAGGGTCTAAGGCGTTGCCTTGATAATTCAAGGAGGCCAAAATTACTTATATCACCTATTTGGATACGTGCTCTATCTTTTCGCATGGTTTCTTTTAATTTTTTTTCTACATTTATGCGGTTTTTATTTTCCTCCATGTCAATAAAATCAATAACTATCAAACCCGATAAATCTCTTAATCTTGCTTGGCGAGCAAATTCTTCAGCAGCCTCAAGGTTTGTTTTTAAAGCAGTATCCTCAATAGATCTTTCTCTTGTTGCTTTTCCTGAATTAACATCAATCGCAACTAATGCTTCTGTTTGATCGATAATCAAATAACCTCCAGATTTAAGAGTTACTTTAGGATTAAAAATATCATGTAATTGAGAATCTAGTTTATATTTTTGAAATAATGGATTTTTATCGTCGTTATATTGTTGAACTTTTTTTGCATGACTTGGCATTAATGATTTCATATAGTTTTTGCACGTTTTATAAGCTTCATTCCCATCAACTAAAACTTCATCGATATCGCTATGATATAAATCTCTAATAGCTCTTTTAACTAACGATCCCTCTTCATGAATAAGAAAAGGTGCATTAGATTCAAGTGTTAAATTTTTAACACTTTCCCATATACTTGTTGAATTAGAGTAATCTCTTTTAATTTCAGTTTTTGTACGTTTACTGCCTGCAGTTCTAACTATAACAGCCATTCCAGTAGGAACCTCAAGTTCGTCAACAATTTTTTTTAATCTTTTTCTATCAGTAACATTGGCAATTTTTCTACTTACTCCTCCACCCCTTGGAGTATTTGGCATTAGCACACAATACCTACCAGCTATTGAAATATAGGTAGTTAAAGCAGCCCCTTTTGTCCCACGTTCTTCTTTTACTACTTGGACTAACAAAATTTGTCGACGTGCTATTACTTCTTGAATTTTATAATTTCTATAAAGGTTCTTTTTGACTTTTTTAAGATCTTCTTCATTATAATCTAATGCAGCATCTTCATTAATACTTTCTATTAATTTTAATTCTTCATCTGTCTGTGCTGATGCTTCAGCTATTAACTTTTTTTTATCTTCGACAGGAATTCTGTAATAATCTGGATGGATTTCACTAAAAGCTAAAAAGCCTTGTCTATTTCCTCCATACTCTATGAAAGCTGCTTGAAGACTGGGTTCAACTCTAGTTACTCTCGCAAGATAAATATTTCCTTTTAGCTGCCGTCTTGAGTGAACTTCATATTCAAAATCATCTATTATATCATTTGTAGTTGTAATAACTCTAGTTTCTTCAATTTGTCTCGCATCAATTAGTAAACGTTTACTCATAATTCCTCTCCAAATCTATGTGCGATAAAAAATAGTTCAATAGCACACTATCTACATGAATGAGTATTTATGAAATTAAAAGTAAATACATTTAAATATAAATAATAGATATTTAAATGTAAGAATTATATATGTGATATTTTAAAAATAAAAAAACCTTTTAAACAAATAATATAATAACAACTTTCTTATAAATGATAAAGTCAGACTTGATTTTAACTCATTCTATTTAAACACGTATTATGTGTCTTAGTAAATTTAACTATAATTCCATAACCTTCAATAAACTTAATAAACACTTAATCAAATAAATTCCATAAAGAGTTATATAACTTTAACCTAATCAAGACAAACTTTATTTTTTGTAGTATTAAATTATCAACAAAATTATTTTAACCATCAAGTAGTATTGTGATAAAATTCCAAAATAACATTATTAGTTCTCTTTTATTTTTTGTTTTTTTTACCTCATTAAATTTAACTGACTCAATAGCGTTTGCGGATCAAAAAAGTAAATTGGATAAACTTTATGCAAGTTGTGAAATTCAGGAGAATAAGTTTATATGTTTTAACATTACAAAAAAAGATGGTTTCAAAGTTAATTTGTTAGATAATCCATATAGGATAATTTTAAATTTTGAAAAAAAAATTATTCTTAATAATAAAAAAATTACAAAAAAAAAATTAATCAGGAATGTAAAGCTTAATAAAGAAAATATTTCCGGCCACATACTAGTTTTAGAATTGAAACAACCTGCAATTATTTCCGATATAATATATGATAATGCAAATAGTAGAAATTTTTCTAATTTAAAAATCCAGTTATCAAAGTCAAGTTTTACTAATTTTGCTATTGCTAAGCACGTTTTAAAAATAAATAATGGAAACATTTTATCTCTTGAAAAACAAATTAATGGTTTAAAAAGTAAAAAAACTCTCAAATCTAGATCAATCGAGTTACCAAAGATAAAACCAAAAAGTCTTAAAAAGAATATTTCAAAAAATAAATATTTTGTCTTTATTGATCCTGGCCATGGTGGTAGAGATCCTGGAGCAATAGGTCATTTAGGAACGCTAGAGAAAAATATAACGTTAAAAACATCTATTATGCTAAAAGAGGCTCTAAAAAAGTACAAAAATATAAATACAATATTATCTCGAGATAAAGATATATATTTATCTTTAAAAGATAGAACAAACTTAGCAAAAATAAATAATGCAGATATTTTTATTTCTATACACGCAGATTCTAGTAAAAATAAAAAAGCTAAAGGAATTTCTGTATTCAGTCTTTCTGATAAAGCGTCAGATAAAGAAGCTAAAATGTTAGCTAAAAGAGAAAATGAAGTTGATAATTTTCTAGCTAACAAGAATAAAATTAGAGACCCTATTATATTTGATACTTTGATTAAAATGTTTCAAAGAAAAGCAATGAATGATAGTTCATATTTAGCCAAAAAAATTCTTTCAAATCTTGAAAAAACAAAATTAGCTGTAAATAGAGGGCATAGATTTGCTGGATTTTCAGTTTTAAAATCTTACGATATTCCATCTGTGCTTGTAGAAGTTGGGTTTTTATCAAACAAACAAGAAGAAAAAAAATTGTTAAGTACTCAATATTTAAATGAACTTTGTAACGGTTTAGCAGTTGCAGTAAAAAACTATTTTAATAACTATAAAGAATAAACTTGTCCTAAAAATGTCTAATTTAATTTATATTAAACAATTATGAAAATTTTTGCTTATCTTTTAACTACTTCATTTTTATTGTTATTATCAGGAATAATAGTTTTCTTTTATGGTTTATGGTACTTTGGAAAGCAACTTCCAGATTATAAAGAATTGTCAAAATATAATCCAAATGTAGTTACTAGAATTCATGCAGGTAATGGAGCGCTTCTTGCTGAGTATGCTATCGAGAAAAGAGTTTTTGTTCCAATTAACGTGATTCCAAAAAGTGTTATTAATGCATTTATATCAGCTGAGGATAAAGAATTTTATAATCATTTTGGTTTGGATGTAAAAGCTACATTAAGAGCTTTATTAACAAATGTGAAAAATATAGGTTCGGGAAAAAGACTAATTGGAGCGTCAACAATTACTCAACAGGTTGCTAAAAACTTTCTATTAACTTCTGAGGTGTCTTTTGAAAGAAAAATAAAGGAAGCCATACTGGCAATTCGAATTGAAAGAGCATTTTCCAAAAATCAAATTCTAGAATTATATTTAAATGAAATTTATTTAGGGTTTAAATCTTATGGGGTTGCAGCTGCTGCTTTGAATTATTTTGATAAGAGTTTAGATAATCTTGATTTGGCTGAGTCAGCTTTTTTAGCTGCTTTGCCAAAAGCTCCAAATAATTATAATCCAATTCATAAAACAAAAAATGCAGTTTATAGAAGGAATTGGGTTTTAAACCAAATGAATAAGAATGGTTATATTGATAAGCAAACAAAAGAAATAGAGAGTAATAAACTAATAAATATACGTAAATCAAGTGGTATTGACGAAGGTTATGCACCTTATTTTACCGAAGAAGTAAGAAAAATTTTGTCAGAAGATAAAAAAATTGGATCGAGATTATATACAAATGGGTATTCAGTTAGAACTACTTTAGATCCTTTAATGCAACTTTATGCTGATAATTCACTCATAAATGGATTAGAGAATTTAGATAAAAGACAAGGTTGGAGAGGTCCCATAGATAATATTGATTTATTAGACCTTAAAGATGATTCAATAACAAAATATTTACAAAAAATTCAACTAAACCTTCCAAAAAACAGGTATGCATCTATTGTCACTCAGGTAAATGAAGATTTCATAAAAATTTTATTACTTAAAGGAATTTCAGCTAAGATTAAATTCTTACATGCAAATTGGGCTAGACCACAGACGGTTAAAAAAGATAACAAAAATAAATTAAATATTTATTTAGGTGCTAAATTTAAAAACTTTAAGAAATTTATTAAAGTTGGGGATGTAATTATAGCTAAAAAAAACGATTATGAGGGAAACTCCTTTTACTCTCTTTCCCAGTTTCCTAATGTGAATGGAGCAATTGTTGCTCTAGATCCCCACACAGGAAGGGTATTAGCAATGAGTGGAGGATATAACTTTGAAAAAAGTGAGTTCAATAGATCTACCCAAGCAAAACGTCAACCAGGTTCTGCATTCAAACCATTTGTATATTTGGCAGGTTTAGAGAGATATTACAAACCTACAGATCTGATTTTAGATGCAGCATTAGCTTATGATCAATGTTCAGGCTGTAAAAAATGGAAACCTGCTAATTACACAAAAAAATTCTATGGTCCTAGCCCAATGAGACTAGGTATTGAAAAATCTAGAAATCTTATGACTGCTAGATTAGCTATTAAACTTATTAAAGAAGAAGAGCTAATTAAAAATTATATTGAAAAGGGCTTCACTAATAAATTAATTGGAGAAAAATTAAAAAAAGACATTCGATTTGTGAATTTTATGGTTGATTATATTACTGAAAAAAAGAAAAACACAGAAAAAGTTAACAAAAAAATTATAGAAAGTTTTTCTAATAAGCATAATCTTAATGAAAAACAATTGTTTAGATATATAAACCAAAATTTAAATGTTGATCAAATATATAATAGAACCTTTATAGATAAGGAATTAATAAAGAATTTACTGAACTCTTTATCTATTAAAAATATTATTCAAGATTACGCACATAAATTTGGAATAAGTAATAATTTGCCTCCTTTTTTATCAATGTCATTAGGAGCGGGTGAAACTGATCTACTAAGTTTAACTAATGCTTATGGGATGATAATTAATGGAGGGAAAAAAATTACTCCGACCCTAATTGATCGTATTCAAGATAGAAGAGGTGTTACTATTTTTAAACATGACAAGAGAAATTGTGAAAATTGTAAAGGTCAACACACCAATTCTAAAAATATTCCTTTAGTAGCAATCAAAGATACAAGGAAGAAAGTTATCTCATCATCCTCTGCTTATCAAATGGTATCAATGTTAAAAGGAGCAATAGATAGAGGCACAGGTATTGTTATAAACTCACTGGGTAAAAACCTGGCTGGCAAAACTGGAACAACGAATTCAAATACTGATGCATGGTTCATAGGTTTTTCAAGTGACTTAGTTGTTGGGGTGTTTGTAGGGTTTGACGATCCAAGGCCACTAGGTTTCAAAGAAACAGGCAGTTCAGTCGCTGCGCCAATATTTAAAGATTTTATGAAAGAAGCACTTTTGAATATTCCAGATATTCCATTTAGGAGACCACCAGGAATAAAACTTATATCTGTAAACCCCAACAGTGGTCTTCAAGTAAGTGCTAAAGATAAAAAATCTATTTTGGAAGCTTTTAAACCAGGGCAATTACCAAATTTAAGCTTTAATAAAAATTTTATAGACTTAAAAAACTCAAATACAATTATACAAAATCTTTCGCCTCTATATTAATTTTGTAGGTAATAATTAATGCAAACTGAAATTCAAGTAAAATTTAAAGATATTGACAATGGATTAAATATTTTAAAAAAACATTTTAATTGGGAACAGTCTTTAAATCGAACTAAAGAATTAGATGAATTAATTGAAACTGAAAATTTTTGGAGTGACTCATCTAAAGCTAAAGTAATTATGAGAGAAAAAAAGCAAATTGAAAAAATTTTAGATCTTATAAAATTCATCGAAATTGAGAAAAGTAATTTATACGAGCTTATAGATCTAGCAGAAGAAGAAAATGATGAAGAACTAATTGACGAAACAATTTCTCAAATAGATAATTTAGTAAAAAAATGTGATAAACTTCAGTTGGAAAGTTTGTTATCTGGTGAAGCTGACACAAACAATTGTTTTATTGAAATACATGCTGGGGCAGGTGGCACAGAAGCTCAAGATTGGGCTTTAATGTTACAAAGAATGTATTCTAGATGGTCAGATAAAAAAGGATATGAAATTCAAACTATTGAAGAAAGCTCAGGAGATGAAGCAGGTATTAAATCTTGTACTTTATTAATAGAAGGATTTAACGCATATGGTTGGGGAAAAACAGAGTCAGGTGTTCATAGATTAGTAAGGATATCTCCTTTTGATTCTTCATCAAGAAGACATACTAGTTTTGCTTCAATATGGGTTTATCCCCAAATTAATGATGAAATAGATATTGAAATTGAAGACAAAGATCTAAGAATTGACACATACAGAGCTTCTGGTGCAGGCGGACAACATGTAAATAAAACGGATTCCGCAATAAGAATTACACATTTACCAACAAACACAGTAGTACAATGTCAGAATGATAGATCTCAGCACAGAAATAAAGCTCAAGCAATGTCCATGCTAAAAGCAAAGTTATACGAAATTGAACTGAAACGAAGAGAAGAAGTTAATAACAAAAGTACAAGCGATAAAGGAGAAATAGGTTGGGGAAGTCAAATAAGATCTTACGTTCTCCATCCTTATCAAATGGTCAAAGATCTCCGTACAAATGTAGAAGTAGGAAACACTCAATCTGTATTAGATGGCGATATAGACATTTTTATTGAATCTGCTTTAGCACTAAAAGTTGGAATGAAAAGATAAATCAATTATTAAGACTTCTTACAGTTTCTAAAACCTCTTCTGCATGACCAGGAACTTTCACTTTTTCCCAAATATTTGTTATTATACCCTTTTCGTTTGATAAAAATGTAGATCTTTGAATACCCATATATTTTTTTCCATACATAGATTTTTCTATCCAAACACCAAATTGTTCGCATACATCATTTTCAAAGTCAGCACCAAGTTCACAAGTAAGATTATATTTTTCTCTAAATTTACTCTGTTTTTTTTGATTATCTTTAGAAATACCAATAACAATACAATCTAATTTATCAAACTCATATTGTAGATTTGTAAAAGCAATAGATTCAGCTGTACAACCAGAGGTATCCGCTCTAGGAAAAAAGAAAACAACAATTTTTTTTTCTTTATAATTTGAAATTTTAAAAACGCCTGTATCAGTTAAAATTTCAAACTTAGGTATTTCGTCATTTATTTTTATCATTAATAAATTCTCTTATAATTAGTATTAAAACTTTTATTAAGTTATATTACATCAAAAGAATATATCAACTACGATTTATCTAATATTTCATAAAATAGGAAAGATGATGAAAAAAGTTATAATTCTTCTTTTGATATTACCTTTTTTTATATTTGGGGTAGTCACAACAATGTTTGTTTATTCAGAACAAACACAAAATTTTATAATTAAATCATTTAATTTAAAAGGTATTCTTAACAAAAAGGTAAAAGGTTTTATTTCAAGAAAAATTAATAACGAAAACATAATAATTGAAATTAGTTCTATAAAGATATTAAAACCTAACTGGCCTAATATTCTAAAAATCGAATTGAATAATACAAAAGTTCATACAATTGATCAAAAAGAAAAATCAAATATCAAGCTGATTGAATTAGGGTTTTCGTATGATTCCTTTTTTAGAAATATTTTTTTTAATAAAGGTAATCCTGAATTTAGTTACCTAAATTTCAGAGATCTATCTTTGTATGGAAAATTAGAGAAAAATAAACTTATACCAGGACCATTATTTGAAATTTTTTTATCAATAAATCAAAAAGGTTTTGATGAACAGCATTCATTAAAAAAATTATTACAAAATAAAATCATAGTGGGAAATATTAGCCTTTTTATCTCAGATCAGAGAGAAGCACTTAAACAAAGAATTTTAAAAATTAATTGTGAAAACGTCTTTGTTTCACAATATTTAAATAATTCCCGTTCACTCAACATGAATTGTAGTAAAAATAAAAGATTAAACTTTTCAGTAAAAGCTAACTTTTTAGAAAGTTTTAATAAATTTAAATTTAAAATAGAAAATATCGACCTTAAATTATTTTTAAGTAATTTGTTGCAAGAAAATTTAAAATTTGAAACAGAGACTATTTCTGGTTTTTTAAAGGGTAGATTTAATATTGTTACGGATAAGAATTTTAATTTAGAAAGTTTTAATTTTTTTTCTAAGAAATCAAACTTAATTATAAAAAATAATAATGATATTATTTTAAACTCAGAATTGAGTGGTAAATTATTATGGAACAAAAAAGATAGTTTATTGAAGATTAATAATTTATCAATAAACGATGAAATATTAGCGTACTCTGAGATAGATTTTAATTCTAAAACTGGTTTTTCTAATTTTGTAATAAAAAGATTATCAACAAAATCATTAAAAACCCATCTTAGTTATTATAAAAAGTATTATAATTCATTCGTTAATTTAAATGTTTTAAAACAATATAATGGTAATTTCAAAAGTGGTAGTTTAAATAACATAAATTTAGATTTAAATTTTTCATTTTTTAAAAAAATTAATATTTTCAAAATAAGTGGGCGGTCAAAATTCAGTAACATTAGGTATGAACACAATGATAAAATCTTTAAAAAAGTATTTTGTACCTTATCTGGTAACGTTGAATTTGAACTGAACAAACGTAATAACGAAATAATAATTGACCAAAGTTGGGCTAATTTTGATCTAAATGCTTCGACAGGTTTTATATTATTAAGAGGCAATAATTTAGATTATAAATTCGATCACGCCAAAATAAAATTTAAAATTCATAAAAATAATTCTATTATTAGTAAAGCTAAGTTTGAAAAAGATAACTTACAGTATCTAATTGATGAAGTTGAAATTAATGAAAGTAATTATAGAATTAAAAAAGCAATGCTATTTAAAGATAATAAACTACAATATGCTTTAAAAGATATAGTAGTTAAGAATCAATTTATTAAAAATGGTCTACTGAACGTAAAAAATAATAAGGAGTTTTCTGATTACCTAAAGAAAAATTTCAATGTAGATGTTATTGGTGATACTGAGTTTAATTTTAGATTGACGGGAGACATTAGCAATTTAGATCTAAATTTAAAGTTAAATTCAGACTTAACTGATACTGATTTAAAAATAAATTATTTAAACCTCGTAAAGAAAAAAAACATAAAATCCTCAATAAAAACTGAAATTATTTATCAAAAGGGTAAACTAGCTTTTATAAAGGATATAAATTTAAAAAAGAAAAAAAATAATTATAAAATTGGTATTGTCAAATTAGATGGTATATCTCCAACCAAAATTTTATTAAGAAATATTAAGACTCCAGAATTAGATTTAAAACAAATATCTATTGATAAAAAAAATAAAATATTTAACTTAAATTTTTCAGGAAAAAAAATAGATTTCTCTTATTTCAAAGATAATTTAAAAATACAATCTGATAATAATATGAATATAAGTTTTGAAATAACTGCTGATAAGATTATCTTAGACCCTAAAATTTCTTTGGCAGGTAGCCTTAGGGGAACAATAAATAAATCTATCTTTGAAGCAAATGCATTTGGACAAATATGGCTTGATAAATCATCGTTGTTAGATAGTGGCAAATTTGAAATTTACATAGACGATAGAATATCGAAGCTTAGAGGTTTTGGGTTAGTCGGTGGTGCAGAAACAAAAATCATTATGGAAAAAAACAAAAATAAATTTCCTAATATTATTTTTGACACCTCTGATGGAGGTAAACTTCTTAATGCTCTTGGTTTCACAAAAAATATAAAAAGTGGCAAAATGAAAATAAATATAAATTTTTTAAATGATACATACGATCATTATAAAGGCGTTATTAAATCAAAAAATTTTAGTCTAATTAATACACCAGGAATAATTAACTCCTTATCTGTTTTAAGCTTTTCTGGTATTCAGTCTGTCATTTCTGGGGAAGGAGTTTATTTTGATAAAGGTAGGGCGAATATAAACGTCAAGAAACATAACTTTACGTTTGATAAGGTATATCTTTCTAGTGAATCATTAGGAATTGCTGCCAAAGGAAAAATAAATTTAAAAAGAAAATTTTTAGATATGAGAGCATCAGTCGCGCCAATTAAATTAATATCGCAAATTATAAGTGTTGTACCTGCTGTTGGTAAGTTAATAACAGGATTAAAAAAAGAAGGACTATTTGCAGGCCAATTTAAAATGGTTGGACCAATTGAAAGTCCTAAGGTTGAATTAAATACTCTATCATTTGCGCCAGGTATTTTGAGAGATTTGTTTGCAGATGATTGGTTAAATGACAATAATTTTTTTATTAATAAGTCAAATGATTTAAACTAGGAACAAATTAATAGTCCATGTCTTTTTTTCCCTGATGAAATTTTTACCTTACCATTTCTAAAATCATCTATTTTTAAAATATAATTTTCATCACTTACCACAATATCGTTAATTTTAGCACCGTTTCCTCTTATTAACCTTCTTGCTTCTCCATTTGTTTTCAGAAAATTTAAATCTTTTAAAGCATTGATAAACGATATTTCAGGCTTTGATATATTAACAGTGGGTAATCCTTCATCATCTATGATTTTATTAAATAAATTAGAAGCAGAGGTTGAAATTTTTTTAGCAGCTTCTCCACTTCTACACAATTTTGTAACTTCATTTGCTAAGATTATTTTGGCATCATTTAATTCTACACCTTTTAATTGCTCTAATTTATTAATCTCTGTAATTGGTATTTCTGTAAACAGTTTTAAAAACTTTATAACATCCAAATCTTCAGTATTCCTCCAATATTGCCAAAAGTCCCAATCAGACAATTGCTCTACATTTAGCCAGACTGCGCCATTTGCTGTTTTGCCCATTTTTGCACCACTACTGGTAGTTAATAATGGAGAAGTAAAACCAAATGTTTGTTTTGAATTTTTCTTTCTAATTAAGTCTAAGCCAGTGACTATATTTCCCCATTGATCCGACCCACCCATTTGTATTTTACAACCGTAATTTTTATACAAATGCAAAAAATCATATGCCTGAAGCAAAGAATAATTAAATTCTAGAAAAGATAAATTTTGTTCTCTATCTAATCTTTGTTTAACACTTTCCAAATTTATAAGTTTGTTAACAGAAAAAAAGGACCCAAAATCTCTTAAAAATGACACATAATTAAGCTTTTCTAACCATTCTGAATTATTAACCATAATTGCATCATTTTTACTTAATCCAAATTTTAAAAATTTTTCAAAAATAGTTCTAATATTATTTTGATTTATTTCTATGTTTTCTGAGGAAAGAACAGGTCGAGCACTATCTTTACCAGACGGATCACCAATTTTAGTCGTACCCCCACCCATAAGAACAATTGGTTTATGCCCTGTTTTTTGAAACCATCGAAGCATCATTATTTGAATTAATGATCCCACATGGAGTGAGGGTGCTGTGCAATCGAATCCTATGTAACCAGTCATTATATTTGTAGATAATTCTTGGTCTAGATTATTTTTATCAGTAATTTGATGAATAAAACCTCTTTCATTCATAACATTCAGAAAATCAGAATTCATAGATTTATTCATTAGTAATTCTCTTTTGATACTATATCTCTCTATATTCTGATGAATCTAGAGCATTGTTTAAATATTTTCTTATAGCTTCCATTAATTCTTCATCATGATTAGAAAACATATGATTAGCTTCTTTTATGAATTCAACATCTATTTTGATACCCTTTTGAATAGAAATTTTGTCAACAATTTTTTGAATTACTTCGCTTGGTACTCTATTGTTATTTTCTCCGTGAATTATTAAGCCAGATGCTGGGCAAGGCGCAAGAAAAGAAAAATCAAATTTATCTGCTGGTGGTGATACTGAGATAAAACCAAAAATCTCAGGTCTTCTCATCATTAACTGCATTCCAACCCAAGAACCAAAAGAAAATCCAGCAATAAAGGTATATCTTGAATGTATATTTTGAGATTGTACCCAGTCTAAAACTGCGGCAGCATCAGCCAATTCTCCCTCACCACCTTCGTATATACCTTCACTTCTTCCAACACCTCTAAAATTAAAACGTAAAACTGAAAAACCTCTATTTCTAAATTCATGATACATTCCATACGAAACCTTATTATTCATACTGCCACCTTGATTAGGTTCTGGGTGTAAAATAAGGGCTATAGGAGAATCTGTTGAAACTCCTGAATGGTATCTACATTCAATTCTTCCGTGTGGACCATTTAGAATTACTTCAGGCATTTAATTTCTCCAGTGAATTTAAAAATATTTATAACATAAATGATATGGCTATAAAATTAAAAGAACACTTCTATTGAATTTCATAATTATCGAATAATAATTTATTTTCTATCTGTCAATATTAATGAATTAAATAGAAATATATTTAATACTTAATATTTTTGAACAATTTTAGATAAAGTTATAGTATATATTATTTCAAAAATCAGTGTGTAAATTAATGAATATTAAAAACCTTTTTAAAGAAATAGATTCTATTATAGAAAGAGATCCTGCCGCTGGAAGTAGACTTGGTGTGATTTTTCTTTATCCATCTTTTCACGTAATGCTTTTTTACAAAATTGGAAATATTCTGTGGAGATATAATTTTAAATTTTTAGCAAGACTAATAATGCATTTTGCCAGAATATTTACAGGTATTGAAATTCACCCTGCTGCCAAAATAGGATCAAACTTTTTTATGGATCATGGTCTAGGTATAGTCATAGGTGAAACTACTGAAATAGGAGAAAATGTTACGATCTATCAAGGAGTAACTCTTGGTGGTATAATGCCGTCAGTAGAAAGTGACTTACAAAGAAATCAAAAAAGACATCCTACAGTCGGAAACAACGTTATAATTGGTTCAGGAGCTCAAATTTTAGGGGCGATTAATATTGGTGATGACGCAAGAATTGGAGCAAACTCAGTTGTTTCAAGAGATGTTCCTGCAAACGTAACAGTTGCAGGAGTTCCTGCTAGAGAATTTGCAAGATCAGCAAAAAAAGAAACCTTTAAACCTTATGCTATTTCAGTTGGTGATGCAGATCCAAGAGAAAAGGCATTAGTATCATTATTAAAAAAAGTTAAAAATTTAGAGAAAAAAATTAAAAAATTTGAAAGTGATGATAAGAGTAAAAATTCAAAAAATAATTACAATAGTTTTTTAAAAACAAAATAAGTAAAATGAATAGACAAATTTACCTAGACTACAATGCAACTGTACCAGTTTTAGAAGAAGTAAAAAATTCTTTAATTAACTGTATGAATTTTGGTCCATTAAATGCGTCCTCAGTTCATTATTATGGAAGAAAAGGTAAAAATTTAGTAGAAAAAGCTAAACTAAATATAGCTAGATTAGTAAATGCAAAGAGTGATAATATAATTTTTACAAGTTCTGCAACAGAGGCTATAAATTTAGTTTTCAGTAACTTTAATACTATTGTCGTAAGTTCTATAGAACATTTGGCAGTCTTGTCTTCTTCAAAAAGTAACTTAATTATTCCTGTAAATAAAAATGGAATAGTTGACTTAAATGCTATGGAAACATTACTTAAAAGCATCAACAAAAATAGAAAAGAAATTTTGGTTTCAGTCATGTGGGTTAACAATGAAACTGGTGTAATACAGCCCATCAAAGAGGTTATAAGTATTGCAAAAAAATATGGATGTTTGGTTCATTGTGATGCCGCACAAGCCTTAGGTAAAATTGAAATAAATTTAAATGAAATAGAAATAGATTTTTTAACTCTCTCAGGGCACAAAATAGGAGCTCCAAGTGGTATAGGAGCACTGATTAATAACAATCAATTTAATTTGGCTCCTCAAATATTAGGAGGGGGACAAGAAAAGGGTATAAGAGCAGGGACTGAAAATATATTTGGAATACTTGGTTTTGGTGAAGCTGCTCTTATTATGTCAGAAATGCCTAAAAAAAATGATAATCAAGTGAAATACCTTAGAGATTATCTAAGTAATAAAATTAAAAAAATAAGACCAGAAACAATTTTTTTGGGCATAAGAGTAATAGGGTAAGCAATACCTTACTTATGGCTTTACCAAATATACCCGGTGATTTAGCATTAATGAAATTAGATCTTGCATCATTTTCAGTAAGCTCAGGTTCAGCTTGTAGTTCTGGTAAAATAAGTAAAAGTCATGTGGTTGATGCAATGGGTTATAAAGATCTTGCGTCAAATTCAATTAGGTTGTCATTTCCACCAAACGATACAATTTTAGAATCAGAGGGCTTGATAACTACTGAAGAATTAGATAACTTGGCCGAATGTTGGCTTGATTTAAAATAAATATTAATAAATTTTGGAGTAAAAGGTGCCTAAACTTATATTTGTTGACTCAGAAGGAACTGAAAAATCTGTTGAAGCAGAAAATGGATTGTCTGTAATGGAAGTTGCTAGAGATAATGATTTAGAAATTGAGGGTACATGTGGTGGTTCAATCTCTTGTTGTACATGTCATGTGATTATTGATAAAGATTGGTACTCAATTGTAGGTGCTCCTAATCCTGATGAAGAAGATATGTTAGATTTAGCTGTGGGTTTACAATCAACCTCGCGTCTTTCATGCCAAATAGAGGTATCAAATGAGTTAGACGGTTTACGAATGACTATACCAGAAGAGTAAGGTTGATGATTAACATTAACCAAGTAATTGAAGATATGGATTTAAAGGGTAATCCTTCCGAACACAGAGTAGTTGTAGCCATGTCTGGAGGAGTTGACTCTTCTGTTACAGCGGCTTTACTTGTTGAAGCAGGTTTTGATGTTGTTGGTTTAACTATGCAGTTATATGATCATGGTCAGGCACTTCAAAAAAAGGGAGCATGTTGTGCAGGATCTGATATAAAAGATGCGAGATTAGTGTCAAGTAAACTTCAAATTCCACATTATGTATTAAACTATGAAAATCTTTTTCAAGATCAAGTAATGGAAGACTTTGCAGATTCATACCTTCGAGGAGAAACACCTATTCCTTGTATAAGATGTAATCAAACAGTTAAGTTTATAGACATGTTCGATAGGGCTAAAAAATTAGGTGCGAGTGCTATGGCAACTGGACATTATATCAGAAGAAAAAAACATACAGGTATCCCAAGTTTGTATAAGGGAATAGATTCTTCTAAAGACCAGTCATATTTTTTGTTTGCAACAACAAAAAATCAACTTGAGTTCTTAAGATTTCCTTTAGGTTCATTAACAAAAAAAGAAACTAGGTCTGTAGCAAGAAAATATAATCTCGATGTCGCAGAAAAACCAGACAGTCAAGATATATGCTTTGTTCCAGATGGGAAGTATGCAGATGTTGTTCGTAAATTAAGACCAGGAAGTATCGATGTTGGAGATATTGTTGATATTGAGGGAAAAAAATTGGGTCAACATAATGGTATCATTGACTTTACTATAGGACAAAGAAAGGGCATAGGAATTGGTGGCAGAAAAGGAGTTGATGACAATAATTCACTCTTATATGTTATTGCCCTGGATGCAAAAAAAAAACAGGTGATAGTAGGCCCTAAAGATTATTTGGCTTGTAAAAAAATTAAAATTACAGAATGTAATTGGATATTAGATAAACCTCATAATAAAGAATTTAAAATTTTAGTAAAATTAAGAAATACTTCAAATCCAGTTGTAGGAAAAATTAAAGTTGATTTTAAAACTGGTACTTCTGAATTAGACTTTGATGAACCTCAATTTGGAGTTTCAATAGGGCAGGCGGCCGTATTTTATAATACTAAAGATCATTCCCACGTTTTAGGTGGTGGATGGATAACAGATGCCCCAAATATGCTAGATTTGAATAATTTTATTAATGCATAAATTAGATCATGTTGTTATAGCGGCTAATAATTTGGATGAGGGAACTTCTTACGTAGAAAATAAGTTAAATGTTAAACTAAGTAATATTGGTTACCATAGAGATATGGGTACACATAATAGGGTAGTTAAGATAAGTAAGAGTGTTTACTTAGAAGTTATTTCAATAGATCCTAACTGTGGACATTTAAATTCTAAAAGATGGTTTAATTTAGATAGTCTGAAATTACAATCCCAATTGAGAAAATCACCTCAAGTAATTGGTTATGTTATTGAAAATGTGGATATAAAAATCCTAAAATATTATGAACCTTTTTTTAAAGCATCACGAGGTGACTATAAATGGAAATTTGCTATGCCAGGCACTAAAGCTAGCATTTTAGCAGATCAAACTCATCTTAATGGCATTATTCCAAGTCTAATAAACTGGGAAAGTGAAAAGCCTATTAATAAAATGCAAGATAACCACTTAAATTTAGAAAAAATAGAGGTTCTATTATCAGAAAGCCAATCAACCTATAAGAATTTTATAAACTCTTTAGGAGCTATTGAAAAACTTACATTTTCAATAACCAAACAAAAAAATAATTCGTCAACGGTTGATTATCCCAAACTAAAAATAAATATAGAAGACAAAATAAGAGATACAATTATTACGTTATAAGTTTTTTTCTTCGTAATAACTTGACTGCAAAATAATTTATATTTAGTAACTACCTTACTGAAAGGCGGAGTAGCTCAGCTGGTTAGAGCACCGGAATCATAATCCGGGTGTCGGGGGTTCAAGTCCCTCCTCCGCTACCATTAATCTTAATAAAGTTATACAATTTGATAAAATAATCATTATTTATGTGTATAATATTTGAATTAATTTTAAATTAAAAAAATAAATAAATAAATTCCTTACTATTAAAACTTTAGTATTCAGAATAAATTATAATTATGAAAAAATGTTACATATGTAAATTTCCACACGAAGAGTTTTACAAGTGCAAAATTGATGAAAATTTTAACTTTTATGATGTATGTATAAATTGTGCCAAGTTCGAAGCATTAAATAATAAAAACTTCAAATTATTGGATGAAAATCATAATACTAATAACTTATAATATGTAATGTCCAAACTAAGAATAAAAGAATGTTTTAAATGTTCTAAACAAAAAGAGGTGATGTATCGTTGTAGATACGATGAAGTAAAAGATTGGGTATTTCTTTGTAAAGATTGTTTAAAACAAATTAAAAGTTTATTTGAAAATACTTACCAATATGGGGGCACTTGGAAGAGTAACAAGAAATAACTTCTTATTCAGAGCAGCAGTTAACTGACTCACTACAACATCCGTCACTACAACAATTGCTGCTACATTCTCCTGTTTTACAACCATCACTGCAACAACCATTTGCACAACAAGTATCTTTACAACAAGTATCTACATTATCTCTTTGTTCGGTCATAATAAAACTTCCTTTATTTAACATAATATTATTACATATCTGCAATAAGTATACCTTTAAAACATACCATTTAAAACTTAAAATCAAATTCTAACTTATAAATCACGATAGTATCCAGAGAGAAATATCGATTACTCTTTACATTTTAGGAGTATTTTGATTAGACTGTAATTATTTAGGATAAAAGAATCCATATATTAGTTAACATAATTTCATTGCTTTTTATTATAGTGATTTCAAACACTGTAAATGCTAAAACCATACAAATTGAATTCACTGAAGATGACACATTTAGTAAAGAGATTGCTTATATTGATGTAGGAGACACTATAGAGTGGTTACCCAAAAATGAGGGGCATAATGTTGAGTTTCTTGGAGGTCCTAATATGAGTTCTCTCCCAGAGAGTTCAGAAGTTGATGCTTTCCACTCAATCACTTTTGATGCATCTGGAGTATTCTTATACCATTGTGAACCACATGGTAATATGGGAATGTTGGGTTTAGTTATTGTAGGGAATGATTTACATAATTTAAAAGAAATAGAAAAAATAAAACTCTCTAGCACTGCAGAAGCAGTTATGCAAAAGTTAATCAAGTCAATAAATAATAACTAAATATATTTTATTAAAAAAATAACACTTACTCCAACTCTTAAGTCTTACAACCAAAATCTAATCTATAAATCACGCTAAACAAAAAGAAATTTAAAAAAACTTTGACTTATTTTCAAGTAATGATAATCATTATCATTATTAATAAATGTTTAATTCAAGAAAGATTTTTTATGAATTCTATTAAAATTTCAGAACTCAATGATGTTGATGGTCTTTTCATTGGATGTGTCAGGGAATGGGTTAAAGCAGTTTTTTATGCTCAAAATCCAATGCCTATTTTAAAATATTTGCTCTCTAACCATAAAATTCCAAAAACAATGATACCAATAGATGATTTAATGAGATCAGTCGTTTTATCTCGTGTTAAGAAACTTGATTTTAGAGTTTCAAATTGTTGTTTTTTGGGAGAAAGTGAAAAAGATTTATTGTCAGTAATGTATAATTATCAAATTAAAAAAGACGAAGTGGCAACAAAATTGATCGATAAAATGGTTGATAAAACGTATAGAAATATAGCAATTTCATGTTCAAAATTAATATGTAAGGATTTTACTGATGTTGGATTATTTTTTAACGACCCAGTTAACTATTCTAACTTACAACCAAAAATAAATAATATTATTAATTATGATTTTAAAAATAATAAATATGTTTAATTTAATTAAATTTAACTAAAGTCTGGTTTTAAAATAATGAACATTAAAATTCAAATGTTCAATATTGGAGTTGAATAATGTATATAGCAATGAATAGGTTTAAAATTATTTTAGGACGTGAAACTGAATTTGAAAAGATTTGGAAGGAACGGGATACTCATTTAGACGATGTGCCCGGTTTTAAAAAGTTCAACTTAATAAAGGGAAAAAAACAAGATACCTTTAGACTTTATGCGTCCCACAGCGAATGGAATTCAGAACAAGATTTTGTAAATTGGACAAAATCGGATGCTTTTAGGCAAGCACATAAAGGTGCAGGTCAACATAGTGATATATATCTAGGTCATCCAGTATTTGAAGGTTTTGAAGTTATAATTTAAAAATCTGACATAATAATTACAAAATTTATAAATTAAAATGTGTTTAACGCTGTAGAGTAGGGGACTACATAAATATATTTTTAAATAAATTAGTTTTTAGGCACAAAAAGTTACACACAAGAGTTATACACTTTAAATATTAATTGTATAAACTATTGATTTTACTAATAAAATAGATTTAGGAAAAGGGAATCATAATCTGGGTGTCGGGGGTTCAAGTCCCTCCTCCGCTACCAATAATCTTAATAAAGTAATTATTTAACGGAATTTACTAGATCGAAATATACTTTCTATTGTTTCATCAAAGTCTTAAGGCTTGAAAGAAATACAGAATTATTGTCTTTTTGTTTAAATTTAACCAGAGCAATTTTATCTTCAAATTTAGTTGTTTTATCTAAATAGGAATTAAATAACTCATCTCTGCTAGACTTTGCTTTTTGTGCTTTTTTTAATTTTTCTAATTTGTACTTTTGATTATCCATTATTTTAGTATTGCTTATTTGTATCAATTCATAAATATATAATTTAAATTAATGAGATAAAAGGTATAAAATTTGCAAATTTAAACAAAGTAATTTTCTTCCTCCCTAATAATAAAAGAGAGCCCAAAAGACTCTCTTTTTGTTACGAAAAAAAATAAGTTTTTACTACTTTCCAGGTGCCTTGTATAATCCAATCATTTCAGCACCTTTTCTTGCAATTGCATTGAGATCTATATCTTCCAAGATAGTTAATTCATCAAATGCTCCAGTTTTAATCATTGACAATTTCAATGCTGTCATTGTATCTGAACTTGGTGCTTCAACATTTACCACTACGTCATAAATTCCGCGCGTATAAGATATATCAAGTAATTTTCCTCCAATTTTTTCTGATATACTACGAACCATAGCACGACGGTCTTCGTCTGGATTATCCAGCCAACCGTCAGTACCTTGTTTTGTATATTTCGCTAGAACTATAAATTTCATATTTTTATCCATTTCTTTAAAAAATTAAACCTAAACTATTAAATCTAATTCAGTTTATAACTACCCTTAAATATATTCTTACTCTGCGAAAAACCTTTTTTTGCTGCCTGAATTGTAATTCGCGTAACAGTTCCTGACCCAGATATAGATTTATATTTGCCAGTGCCTCCAATAAACTCAAAAGTTCCTGAACCACTCTTACCTACTTCACCTGAACCTTTATATTTTGTGAAAGCAGTATCACCATTAGCAAATAGAAATTTACATATACCAGTTTCGTCATTAAATTTACCTTTTGATGTAGTAAGTCCACCCACACACTGAACAGATGAATTATTTCCAAATTTAGTCCCATTCATAGCAACGCCACTGAATAAACCATCATATGTTACAGACAGATTGCCATTGCCAGCATTCATTACATTTACAGACCATGCACCAAATCCTTCTAGGT
>CABYBQ010000006.1 GCA_902517275.1 uncultured SAR116 cluster alpha proteobacterium | reverse complement strand
GTATGAATTAGTTAAATAAACATTGTTTAGTACAATGTTATTTAGTTTAAGATTTTCTTTTGTGAGTTTCACAGCATTTTTATCTATATCAACAAAAGTTACCTTACTTTTTTTAAATATCTTTTTTGAGGATATTCCCAATATACCTGTCCCACATCCATAATCTAAAATCTGGTTTAATTTAGTATCTCTAGATATAAAAGTTAGAGCTTTTAAACAACATTTAGTAGTTTCGTGGGATCCAGTTCCAAATGCAGTAGAGGCATCTATTTTTATAGGAATTTTACTTGCTGAACAATCTTTATTATTATGTGACCCGTAGATATAAAAGTTATCTATATTAATTATTGGGAAAGATTTTCTATTGTGTTTAAGCCAATTCTTTTGTGAGATCTTACTTACATTAAGTCTATTTCTATATTTATCTTTTCTTGAATAATCATAAAAAAAATATTCTGTAGTTTTCAACTCTTTAGCGAGATAATTTAATTTACGACTGATATTATTAATATCAGGTTTTTGATTTAAAAAAACTTCTAATACCCAAATTTGATTTTGGTGAAATTCTCCAAATTTATTACTTGCAATATTATTTAAATAAAAATTAGTATATTTTTTTTTATTTTTATCTTCATTTACAAATAAGCTGGAAGATATATAACCTTCAAAATCTTCAACATATTCTGAAAATATATTTTTGAAATTATCTTGTATATCAAATCTTACTGACCATAAATCCATAATAAAAATTTATCAATCTATCAACTTAACAAAGCTTGATACAACTTTCTTTTCGCCTGCTTTGTCAAAGTTTATATTTAATTTATCGCCATCAGAAGAAATAATAAGGCCCATTCCAAATTTTTGATGAAAAACTCTCTGCCCATTATCAAATTCAATATTAGAGTTTAAAATATTAGTATTTATATGAGCTTTATTATAAGGATTAATTCCTTTTATTCCATTTTGCTTTGCCCTTAAAAATCCTGGTCCGTAAGATGCATTTTTTGTAGACAAGCCAAAATCAATTTGATTGTAGCTTGACGCATCAGCACCAATATTTCCTTCTATATTTTCGTTAAGAATATGTCTTGGAAGTTCACTTATAAATCTTGATGGGATCGATCCTTGCCATAATCCGTGAATTTGTCTATTAGCTGCAAAGGTTATAAATAATCTTTGCTTTGCTCTAGTGATGCCTACATAGGCTAGTCGTCTTTCCTCTTCTAATCCTGCCAAGCCTAATTCATCTATAGACCTTTGACTAGGAAACAGTCCCTCTTCCCATCCAGGTAAAAAAACCACATCGAATTCAAGTCCCTTAGCGGCATGTAAAGTCATTAACGATACTTCACCTGCATCAGCTGTGTTATCACCGTCCATAACAAGTGAAATATGTTCTAAAAAACCAGAAAGATTTTCAAAACCACTCATAGCATTTATTAATTCTTTTAAGTTTTCCAGTCTACCTTCTCCATCAAGAGATTTTTCATTTTGCCAATGTCCAATATATCCTGACTCTTCCAGTACTTTTAATGCTAAATCCGTATGAGGAATTTCTTTTATTTTATTATTCCAATCTAAAAATTGATTTATTAGATTTAGCAAAGTTCTTTTAACACTTGGCCTAAGTTCGTCAGTCATTAACAATTCTTGAGATGCGGAAAAAAAAGAAATATTATTTTTTTGTGCGTAAGAATGTATCATGCTTGTAGTATTTGTTCCTAATCCACGTTTTGGAATATTAATAATTCTTTCTAAAGCAAGATCATCATTAGGCTGTTGAACTACCCTGAGATATGCCAAAGCATCCCTAATTTCCATTCTTTCATAAAATTTAGCGCCTATAACTTTATAAGGAATTCCAATGTCAACAAATCTTTCTTCAAAATATCTGGTCTGATGACCAGCTCTAACTAAGACTGCCATCTGATCATGCCTAAAACCTGCAGAATAGAGATTTTCAATTTCTAAACTAGTCTTTTTCGCCTCTTCCATTCCATCCCATACAGATATTAAATCAATTTTGTCTCCTTCTTTTGAAGAAGTTTTAAGATTTTTGCCTAATCTTTCTTTATTATTTATAATAACACTATTAGCAGCTTGTAAAATTCTTCCAGTGGATCTGTAATTTTCTTCTAATTTTATAACTTTTGCTAATGGATAATCCTTTTCAAATCTTAATATGTTTCCAACCTGGGCACCTCTCCATCCATATATAGACTGATCATCGTCTCCTACACAGCAAATATTTTTAGTTTTATCAGCCAAAAGTTTTAACCATAAATATTGTATAGTGTTGGTATCTTGATATTCATCAACTAAAAAATATAATATTTTGGAATGATATTGATTTAATATATCTGAGTGTTTTGAAAAAATCGTTAAATTATGAAGAAGCAAGTCTCCAAAATCAGCTGAATTAAGAGTAATCAATCTCATTTGATAAGTTTTATAAACATTAATGGCTTTACCATTCGCGAAATAATCAATATCTGAAATTTTTAAATCTTCTGGCTTATAACCTTTATCTTTCCATTTCCCAATTAAATTTGACATTGATTTTGGAGTAAATTTTTTAATATCAATTTCATCGTCAAGCATTATTTGTTTTAATAGTCTTACTTGATCATCTGGAGTAATAATGGTGTAATTTGAACTTAACCCTACAATTTCAGCGTTTTCTCTTAATATTCTGGCAGCTATTGAATGAAATGTTCCTAACCAAACCGAGTTTGCTGAAGGGCCTATTAAACTTTCTAGTCTAATCCTCATTTCTTTTGCAGCTTTATTCGTAAAAGTTACTGCAAGTATATTCCAAGGTTTGGTCTTATTACTATATAAGAGATTTGCAAGTCTGGCAGTAAGCACTCTTGTTTTCCCGGTTCCCGCTCCCGATAAAACCAATAAAGGACCCTCTAAATTTTTTACTGCTTCTTTTTGAGATGGGTTTAGATCAATAAATGCCCGGTGGTTATAAAAGTTGTTCATAAATTTTAAAAAGTTTCTTGATTATAATTAATTTTTATTTCTAACATATCAATGGTTTAACTTGTAGAAAATTAATAAATAAATGATAATAAATTTAGTTAATAATTAAGAAAGTAATTACTTGAAATGAAACAAAATAAATTTGTATTTTCATATTTGTTAATATTATTGTTTGTATTAAGTAGCTGTTCTACCAATTTAAAAAACTCTGCTGAAAGTACAGATCCATTTGAAAGTCTAAATAGGAATATTTTTGCTTTTAATAAATCTTTAGATCAAAACATAGTTTCTCCTGTAAGTACCGCATACGTTAAAACAATCCCTCATTCAATTAGAAAAAATATAAGTAATCACTTAGAGTGGATGGATACTCCTAGTACTATAGTAAATAGCGCCCTGCAGATGGACTTAGAAAATACAATTTTAGCTTCCGCAAAATTTATGTTAAATGGGCTATCATTTGGTTTTTATGACTTTGATAATAATGAAACTAAAATCCAAAAAAAAGATTTAGGGTCTACTTTAGCCAAGCTTAATGTTCCAGAAGGTCCTTTTTTAATGTTACCTTTATTAGGTCCTAAAACTGCTCGGGATTTTACAGGAACGTTGTCAGACAGGCAAAATTTAAGCAATGTTTCATCTAATTCTGTCAATAAATTGAGCTTGGTAGAAATCCCAGTCAACTTAGTTGATAAAAGAAGTAAACTTGCAAAAAATATTGAAAATATTTATGAATCACCTGACCCTTATACAAAAATGAAGTCTTATTATATACAAAATAGAAGAAAAAATGTGTATGGTGATACATATCTCGAAGATAAAAACAACAAATTGGATATAGAATTTGAAAAACTCTTACAATAATCTAAATTTAAAAAAAGTTTTATGCATTACTCTTTTTTCATTTTTATTTTTTCAATTTTTAACATCTCAATCTTATTCTGATAATGTAAAAAATGGTGAAGTAATTGTTCAAAAGATGATTGCCGATGCTAAACAGCATGCTGTAAAAACAATAAAGCTCTCACCAAAAGAAAGATCATTGAAAATTGAAATATTGATAAAGCAATTTATTAATTTGGATTTTATGGCGAGAGCAACTACTGGAAGTTATTGGAAAAAAGCTACTAATACCCAAAAAGAAAAATATAAAAGTGCTTTACTTAAACAAATTGTAAATACAATTGAAGAACATTTAAACACACTAGCTACATTGGCATACAAACCTTTGAAATCTGAAGCAAGAGGTAAAAAATTAGTATATGTAAAGGGTATAATAAAGGATCATAGTAAAAAAATTCCTGATGTAAATCTTTTATGGAAATTGGCAAAGGATAAAAAAGGAAATTTTCTTGTGCTTGATCTAGAGATTGAAGGCGTATCACTAGTAAGTTCACATAAAGCTGAAACAATGGCTATACTACGAAGATATAAGGGCGATTTTAAAGCTTTATTAAATACCTTTACTAAGAGTGAGTGATTTATCTAGATATTGGCTTATATTTAATCCTTTTAGGGTTTAATGCATCATCTCCTAATCTTCTTTTTTTGTCATTTTCATAATCTTGATAGTTACCCTCAAACCATTCGACATGACTTCCACCCTCAAATGCTAATATGTGTGTAGCAAGTTTGTTTAAAAACCATCTATCGTGTGAAATTACAACGACACATCCAGAAAAATCTAAAATTGCCTCCTCTAAAGATCTTAAAGTATCAACGTCTAAATCGTTAGTAGGCTCATCTAAAAGTAATACATTTCCAGGAGTTTTTAACATCTTTGCAAGATGAACTCTATTTCTTTCACCTCCTGATAACTGGCTTACAATTTTTTGTTGATCAGATCCTTTGAAATTGAATTGTCCTACATATGCTCTACTTTGAATTGTTTTTTTCCCGATCTCTATTTCATCTAATCCGTCACAAATAGATTCCCAAACGTTTTGTTGAGGCTTTAAAATGTCTCTAGACTGATCTACATAATTTAAACGTACTGTATTACCAATTGAAATATCTCCACTGTTTGGTTTTTCTTCTTTTGTGATTAATCTGAATAAAGTAGTTTTTCCTGCGCCATTAGCTCCAATAACACCTACAATTCCACCTGGAGGTAACTTAAAACTCAAATTATCTATTAACAATTTATCTTCAAAAGACTTGGATACATTTTCAAAATTTATTACTTCATCACCTAGCCTAGGAGCAGGAGGTATAACAAGATTACCAGAGTTAATTTCTTTTTTTTGTTCTCTTGCTACTAACTCTTCATAAGAAGATATTCGTGCTTTTGATTTTGCCTGTCTTGCTCTTGGCGCTGATTGAATCCATTCTAGCTCTTCATTTAATTTTCTTTTTCTTGCTTCTTCTATCTTTCCTTCTAGTTCTAATCTTTTTTGTTTCTGTTCTAACCATCCTGAATAATTACCTTTATAAGGAATACCCTCTCCACGATCTAATTCTAAAATCCATCCAGCCACTTCATCTAAAAAATATCTGTCGTGAGTAATGGTTACAACTGTACCTGGAAAATCATGAAGAAATCTTTGTAACCAAGCAACTGATAGAGCGTCCAAATGATTTGTTGGTTCATCTAATAACAGAAAATCAGGATTTGATAATAATAATTGTGCTAATGCTACCCTTCTTTTTTCACCGCCTGACAAGTGCTTTATATTTGCTTCTGCAGGAGGCAAGCTTAGTGCATCCATTGCAATTTCAGCTTTTCTATCTATATCCCAGGCATCCATATTATCAATTTGTTCTTGTAGTTCTCCTTGTTTAACAATTGTTTCATTCATTTCTTCGTCAGTTAAATTCTCAGAAAATTTTAATGAAATAGTATTGAAATCATCGACAAGTTTTTTTGCTTCAGCCATACCCTCCATGACGTTTTCATATACATTTAAATCACTATTTAATTCAGGTTCTTGAGCAAGATAACCAACCTTTATACCATCTGCCAATTTTGCGTCACCATTATACTCTTTATCAACTCCTGCCATAATTTTTAAAAGAGTAGATTTTCCTGCGCCATTTCCCCCTAAAACACCAATTTTTGCTCCAGGTAAAAATGACAAGCTAATATCTTTAATAACTTGTTTGCCTCCAGGATAAATTTTATTCAATTTATACATTGAGTAGATATATTGTGGATTATTCATTAGTTTACCTCAGAAATTTAATACCGTTTATTAATTAACATAAAATTATATTTGGAGTTATTTATTCGTTTAAGTAATTTAAATAATAATTTTTATTTTTACCATTATATTTGTATAATAAATTATGAACATTGCATTTCCTATATGGCTAATTATAATTGACTATATTTTAGCTCTAATAATGGCTATTTTAATTTTAAAGTTTGTATTAAACTTATTTATTAGTGAGGAAAGTAATTTAAGTTTTTTTACATTTTTTACAAAAATAACTTCTCCTATCCTCTATGCTACTTTAAGAATAACTCCAAAATTTATAGTTCAACCTCTTATACCTCTCTATATAGCATGGCTTTTTTTTATGATAAGAATATACTTTTTGCCCTTACTCTTAGGATACTCTTACATAGGTAAGTTTGCTTTCATATTTGAAAAACAAATAATTGAACAAATTAAATCAGTAATTTTAAATATAGCTCTATATTTAAATTATGGGCTCTGAATTATAAGTAAAAGAAGATTTAAATCTATAAATAATTTCGTCAATTAGACTAAACTTTGTTTCAAAAGATGTTACAAATCTTATTTCAATTTCTTCGTCATTTATTTTACGCCAAAGATTAGGAATAATATTTAATTCAAGAATTTTTTTGTATGTTTTATTACTAATTCTTAAAAATACTTCATTACCTTGTGATGGATATAAAAGTTTAAAATCCTGAAATTTTGATAATTCACTACTTAGATATGTTGCATTTTCATTTGCCTTTTGTGCTAGTTTTAACCATAAATCATCTTTAAACCATGCATTTAATTGAGCAGAAATAAATCTTGTTTTGGGTATAATGTGTCCAGTTTGCTTGATCATTTTTTTTGCTTCTGCTGCAAGATTTTTATCGAAAAAAATAATAACTTCTGCAGCCATTGCACCATTTTTTGTTGCTCCCAATGATAAACAATCAATTCCTATTTTCCATGTTGCCTCAGCAGGGGAGACGGATTTTTGAGAAACTAAAGCATTAGAGAATCTAGCTCCATCCATGTGTAAATAAAAATTATTTTCTTTACAAATTTTGCTGATAGCCATTATTTCATTTTGAGAATATAATGTTCCATTTTCTGCTAATTGTGTCACTGAAATACCAGAAATTTTTGAGTGCTCCTTACCTTTAAAATTCAATTCATCAAGTTTATTGGTAATATCTCTAGAATTGAGCCTACCAGTATTATTGGAGATAGACAGCAGCTTCCCTCCACCAGAAAAAAACTCTGGTGCTCCTCCTTCATCTTTATTTATATGTGCTTCACTATGACATAAAATACTTCCGTAAGAACGAAGGAAAGAGGATAAAGCTAGAGAGTTAGAAGCTGTTCCAGACATCATTGGTATAATTTCTAAATCCTTTTTTTCAAAAATCTCTATAATGATTTTTTTACATTTTTCAGTGAAAACATCATTTCCATATGGAAGTGTTTTTTTAGCTGACGCTTGTAAGAATGCTCTCAAGATCTGAGGAGCTATTCCAGAAATAGTATCAGTGCCAATAAGAATTTTTGTTCTATTCATTCTAAACTCTTTCAATCATTACTAATTTATACCAAATTGAGAACCTTTTTTTAAAGTTATGATAGATCTTATTTGCTTTGTTTTACTATTTAAAATTACTAAAACGTTATTACCTTCATAAAGGTATCTCAATAGAATTTCATCGCCTTGCCCTAACGATGAAGAGATCAATTGTGCACTAACAGGTTGCATAAAGCTTAACTGATTTAACTTTTGTTCATCCATGGTTAAAATGTCATTTTTGTTTTTTTCGGTTTTATCTAAATTATTGTAACTATTTGACAATCCAATAAACAAAACAAATAATCCTAAAATAATTAATAATCCTAAAATTATAGAAATTATTTTTATAACCCTTATATTAGAAATTAAACTAGACTCATTTTCTGATTTTGAGTTGGATAAGTTAGACATGATAAATCCTATTAAAATTTCACTTTTTATTAAAGACTTTGACATTCCCAATGACAGACTTGATTCATGGGTTACTGAAGCTATTAAAGCAAGTAACTTTGCAAAACAAGAATTAAATGATAGCAATCTTTTTTTATCTAGAAGCAGGATAAAAAAATTAATTGAAGGAAAGAATATAAAAATTGATGGCTTAGAAGTTAAGGATCCATCATTTAAAATTAAAAATAGTGAACTTATTACTATTCAAATTCCTCCTGCAGACAACCCTATTCCTTTACCAGAAAAGATTGATTTAGAAATTCTTTATGAAGATCAATATATAATAATTTTAAATAAACAAGCAGGTATAGTTGTTCATCCTGCTCCAGGTTCTCCCAATGGTACTCTAGTAAATGCCTTATTGTATCATTGTGGAAAAAGTTTGGAGGGTATTGGCGGGGTTAAAAGACCTGGAATCGTTCATAGATTAGACAAAAATACCAGTGGAGTGATGGTAGTTGCAAAAACTGAAACTGCTCACGTTAATTTGTGCAAAACCTTTAGCAATCATGATTTAGATAGAAGGTATAACGCAATCGTTTGGGGCCAACCTTCAAATATAGGTATTATTGAAAAACCTATTGGAAGATCAACTTTTAATAGAAAAAAAATGGCTATATCACTTAAAGGTAAAGTGGCTAGAACTAAATGGAAAGTGCTAGACGTTTATGCACCTCTTGCTAGCTTAATTGAATGTAAGCTTGAAACAGGAAAAACTCACCAAATTAGAGTTCACCTTTCTGATATGGGTCATAGCGTTATTGGTGATGATTTATATGGTAAATCATTGTCTGAGAATAAATACAGAGATAGTTCTTACAAAGAAAAGATTCGAAGTATTAAGTCTTTTAACAGGCAGGCTTTACACGCTACAAAACTCAGTTTAAATCATCCCATCACAAAAAAATATATAGACTTTATTAGCCCTTTACCAAAAGATATAATTCAATTAATCGACATTTTAAAAAAAAAATACTAAATTTTTATTGAAATTCTTAAAAAAACTTATAAAAACATTAAATACAAATAGTCAGGAGCTTTATATTGAATAATTTGAATTCAACTGGTGTTTCGTTATTATCCCCAGACAATAATCTGGGAAGATATTTAGATCAAATAAAAAAATTTCCAATGTTGGATGCTGATCAGGAGTATGTTCTAGCAAAAGATTGGTTAGATAAACAAAACACTAAAGCTGCTCATAAACTTGTTACAAGTCACCTAAGATTAGTTGCAAAGATTGCAATGGGATATAGAGGTTATGGGCTTCCTGTCGCAGATCTTATTGCTGAAGGCAATATCGGTATGATGCATGCTGTTAAAAAGTTTGACCCTGAAAAAGGCTTTAGATTGGCTACATATGCGATGTGGTGGATTAAGGCAGCAATACAAGAGTTTGTATTGAAAAGTTGGTCACAGGTTAAAATTGGAACTACAGCAAGTCAAAAAAAATTATTTTTTAACCTAAGAAAAATCAAAGCTAAAATTAATGCACTAGAAGATGGAGATCTTTCACCTAATCAAGTTAATCATATTGCTAAAACACTTGATGTTGCAGAAGATGATGTTATTAGCATGAATAGAAGAATGCTTGGAGGAGATCATTCACTAAATTCACAGATAAATCGTAATGATGGAGAAGAGGCTGAATGGCAGGATATGTTATCTGATGAAAGAGATAATCAAGAAACACAGTTTGTGAATAATCAAGAAAAAAATATTCGAAATAAAATGATGGTTGAAGCCTTGGAACATTTGAAACTGAGGGAAAAAGACATAATAATTAAAAGGCGTCTTATTGATACCCCCAAAACACTTGAAGAATTGTCCCAAGAGTATAAGGTGAGCAGAGAAAGAGTTAGACAGATTGAAACAAGAGCTTTTGAGAAGCTTCAAGAAGCTATGAAGATTAAGGCTAAAGAGTTAAAACTAATTGGGACTAATGAATATTAATTAGATTCAAATGGATTTTTTAGGTAAATTGTATCATGCCTCTCAGGACTTGTTGAAATTATAATTATTCTACAACCAATAAGTTTTTCAATCCTTTTAACATAATTTTTAGCTTGATTTGGTAGGTCTTGTAACTTTTTAGTACCTACTATGCTACCTTCCCAACCATCCAATACTTCATAAATTGGTTTTATTTGTTGTTGTTGTTTCTCTGATGAAGGTAGATAAGTTATGACTTCATTATTTAAATAATAACCTGTACATATTTTAATCTCCTTAAAACCGTCTAAAACATCTAATTTTGTTAACGCAATACCATCAATACTTGACAATGCTACAGCTTGTTTTACTAAAATAGCGTCAAACCAACCACAACGTCTTTGTCTTCCAGTTACAGTTCCAAATTCATGACCTTTTTTACCTAAATTGATCCCATCCTCTCCCTTTTCCTCTGTTGGAAATGGACCTGATCCAACTCTAGTTGTGTAAGCTTTAGTTATTCCTATTGTATAATTTATTGATGTTGGTCCAATGCCAGATCCAATTCCAGCTTGAGATGAAACAGTATTACTACTAGTTACATAGGGATAAGTTCCGTGGTCTATATCTAAAAAAGTGCCTTGAGCACCTTCAAACAAGATATTAGAAGAAGCAGTAACATATTTGCGTGTTAAAAACCAAGCTGGTTGAACAAAACTCAAAATAAATTGGCCTTGCTTCCATAACTTTAAAAAAATCTCATTTGGGTCTTGTTTGCTTTCTCCGATAGCAGACAACCAAATATTATGGTGTTCATATAATTTTTTAAGTTTTAGGAAAAAATCATCTTTATCAAGGAAATCGCATATTCTTATACCTCGTCTTCCCACTTTGTCTTCATAAGCTGGTCCTATACCTCTGCCAGTTGTTCCAATTTTATTTATGCTATGTTTATTTTCTCTAATATTATCAATTAATTGATGTATAGGCAGAATTAAAAAAGCTGTATCTGATATAATTAAATTTTCTGGAGTTATTTTTATATTTTTTTCTTCTAATTGCTTAATTTCCTTTGCCAAATGAAATGGATCAACAACGACTCCATTACCAATCAAGACAATTGTATTGTCTCTTACAATTCCACTAGGTAATAAAGATAACTTAAAAACATTATCTTCAATAACCAATGTATGTCCAGCATTATGGCCACCTTGAAATCTTACAACTAAATCAGCTTTGTTTGATAACCAATCAACAATCTTACCTTTACCCTCATCGCCCCATTGTGTTCCAACAACAACTATATTACTCATAAAATATTCCTTAGTTTTGGGTTAATTTATTAAGATTTTAATTTAAGAATAGTATTATCTTTCCAAATATATTTACAATTCATTTCCGAAGCTTCTTTTTCAAACTCTGAGTTAGAAATAGAACCAAAAACGATTCTATAACCTTTTTGTATAATCTTGTCCGCATCTTTCATGTTTAAGTAAGGTATATACACTAAGTCTTTATCTAAATTTAACATAAGGTTGGGATAAACTTTTTCGGTATAAATTGTACATCCCGTTGCAGTTTCTCCTGTTAAGATATTATAACTTCCACCTTTTGCTATTTCGCCTTTTAATTTGTCAGAAAAAATTGTAAAAGTTATCCCTGTGTGATACTTAAACCCTCTGTTTTCAAGTGGATCTATTGAAAGTTTAATAGACTTATCATTTTTTCTAACAATATTTATGACTGTTAAGTAATGGTCTATTATATCAACTAAAATACCTTTGGATTTTAATTCCTGAAGATATTTGATTACATTTAAATGATCTCCAACAACGTCCATTAATTCAGATATAATATTTAGATTTTCGAATTTGAATTTTTTAAGACTTTGTTTGTCTTTAATATCTATATATTGATTGATAGTGTGTTTTAACGATGGTGAAATACCTGTTAAAAGATATTTTCTCAAAAATGGTAAATTAATATCAATTGTTAAATTATCTATATTTATTGATTTGAGGGCTTTGACACAAACGAGCATTATTTCAGCATCTATTACTTCAGATTTGGGTCCTATTAATTCAGCACCTACTTGAGTTTTCTGACGCTCCATATTAAAACTGTCACCTTTTACTCTTAAAACGTCACCAGAATAAGATAATCTTAATGGACGAGATAAGTGTGACAATCGAGTAGAAGCAATTCTAGAAATTTGTGCTGTAACATCTGCTCTCAATGCTAACATTTTTTGTGATAAGGGATCCATAACTCTGAAAGTAGAATCTTTTAAAACTTCACCTGGACCGTCTGATAGCAAAGTTTCTTCATATTCAACTAGAGGAGGTTTAACTCTTAGATATCCATAGCTAGAAAATATATCTAGTAAACTTTCTATTATTTTAGACTGAGTTTGAGCATTTGGATAAAGAATGTCACTAAGCCCCGCAGGTAACAATCCTTTTTGATTTGATAAACTCGACATTATAGTAGCTTTCAAATAAAAATATTATATATATATCAAAGTATATAATGTATCTAATAAAATTTAAGAAAAACACATAGTTTAATTATTTTCGAAGTTAATAATGTTAACTCGAGCAACTTGAGGTAAAGATCGTAATTGAGAAATGATTTTTTCATCTACTTTACCATCAACTTCAACTAGTGCAATAGCCTCTCCACCTACATTTCTTCGTCCTAAATGAAAAGACGCTATATTGATGTTTTTCTTTCCTAAGGTATTGCCTAAATCACCAATAAAACCCGGCTTGTCATAATTTCTTAAATAAAGGGCATTTTTAGGAAAATCTGATTCAATTGCAATCCCTTGAATATTTATGATTCTTGGTTTGTTACCTGCAATTAATGTTCCAGAAATTGTTCTTTCGCCTTTATCATGTTTAATAGTGATCTTGAGTAATGTCTCATAATCACAACGCCTTTCATGCTTAATCGTTGTTAAATCAATTCCTCTACTTGAAGCAATAGAAGATGAGTTTATATTATTTACAGCGGCCGATGTGGGTTCAAACAAACCAACAAGATTACTTGCCATTAATGGGATGCCTTGGATAGATGAAGCTTTGCCTTCTAATTCTAATTTTACACTCAATATACCTTCTTGTGTAACTTGGCCTAAAAAAGATCCCATTAAGTAAGCCAGCTTTACATATGGTTTCAATATCGGTGCTTCCTCTGAAGACACGTTTGGGTAGTTGAGTGCATTTACAACTGCTCCAGTATTTAAATAATCTGACATTTGTTGCGCTATTTGTAGTGCAACATTTTCTTGAGCTTCTAAAGTAGCTGCACCTAAATGAGGTGTAGCTATAAAGTTAGGAGCATCAAATAAAATATTTTCCCTAGCTGGTTCTTCCACAAAAACATCAAAAGCAGCTCCAGCTAAATGCTTGTTCTCTAAGGCTGCCCTGCAAGCAACTTCATCGACTAAACCTCCCCTAGCGCAATTAATAATTCTTGAGCCTTTTTTCATCATACTAATAGCTTCAGATGAAATTATATTCTTAGTATCTTCTGTAAGTGGCGTATGAAGTGATATTATATCAGAATTTTTTAACAAATACTCTAAATCAACCTTTTCAACACCTAATTCATATGATTTTTCTTGCGTTAGAAATGGATCAAATGCAAAAACTTTCATTTTTAGGCCTAGTGCTCTATTAGCTACAATAGATCCTATATTACCACAACCTATGAGACCTAAATATTTACCACTAATCTCGGTACCATTAAATTTCGATTTTTCCCATTTTCCTTGTCTAGTAGATGTATCGGCTTGGGGTATCATTCTGACTAAAGACATAATGAGAGCGATGGCATGTTCGGCTGTAGTTACTGCATTTCCGTAAGGTGTGTTCATTACAACCACACCATGTTTAGTTGCAGCTACTTTATCTATATTATCTGTACCAATACCAGCGCGCCCAACTATTTTTAAATTTTTTGCATACTTAAAAATATCCTCAGTAACCTTTGTTGCAGAGCGTATTGCAAGCCCATCAAACTTACCAATTAGTTTTAATAATTCGTCATTACTCAATCCTGGGTTATATTCAGTTTCAATTTTATTTTTTTTAAAAACGTTTACAGCAGATTCACTTAATTTATCGCTTATGAGAACTTTTGGCATTATTCCACTTTCTTTTTTATATGATTTTTAATTGGTCTAATGTTTCGTAATAAGCCCAATCTAACCAGGGTAATAAATTCTTAACATCTTCATTTTCAACTGTTGGACCACCCCAAATTCTTAATCCAGGGGGAGCTGACCTATAACTACCTATATCATATGCAACTTTATGTTGTTCTAATAATTTAATAATATTTTTTTCAATATTATTTTTTATCTCTATTGGAAGATCAATTATTTTAGGATCAGTCAACTTTAAGCATATAGATGTACTAGATAAATTATTAACGTCCTCACATAAAAAGTCGGCCCATTGAGAAACTGAAACCCAATTTTTAATTATATTTAAATTGTTTTTTGACCTACTTATTAATCCAGATAATCCACCAACTTCTTTAGTCCAATTAAGCGCGTCTAAAAAGTCTTCAACACACAACATGGACGGAGTGTTTATTGTGGCGCCCGAGAATATTTCAAGATTTAACTTACCATTTTTTCTGAGCTGAAATAACTTTGGTATAGGCCAAGGTGGATTGTATGAGTTAATTCTTTCAACGGCTTTTGGTGATAGGACAAGGACACCGTGACCTGCTTCACCACCAAGGCATTTTTGCCAAGAAAATGTCCCAACATCTAATTTTGACCAATCAATATCCATTGCAAATGCAGCAGAAGTAGCATCACAAATAGTTAAACCATTTCGTGTGGAATTGATCCAGTTCGCGTTTGGCACACAAACACCAGCAGTTGTGCCATTCCAGTTAAAAACAATGTCTCCTTTTAATGGATTATTAGTAAGATCAGGTAGCTTGCCATAATCAACTTTATAGATGTGAACATTTTCTAATTTAAGCTGAGATTTTATGTCATTTGCCCAATCCGAACTAAAACTGTCCCAAACTAACATATTAACAGGTCTAGGCCCCAGAAGGTTCCACATTGCGATTTCGATGGCTCCAGTATCTGAACCTGGAACAATGCCTACTAAGTAATCACTGGGGATGTTCAGCGTTGATTTCGTTAAATCAATTACCTTTTGAAGTTTTGACTTTGCTATTGTATGTCTGTGAGATCTACCAAGAGTACTATTATTTAAAAACTTAAAAGACCATCTTGGTCTTTTTGCACAAGGTCCAGAAGAAAATTCAGGACGTATTGGCTTGACTAATGGTCTGGTCATATTAACCTCTAAAAATGTTATTGCTTGTTGGGAAGCAATCGCCCATTATTTTTTTAAAGATTATTTAATTTTTGTCAACAACCAAAAAAAGAGGAACTTTTGCTCAAGTTATACGATTTGTCAGGAAAAAATGATTTAAGATTTAGCCCTCCTTGTTGGATTGTTAAAATTTGCCTAATACATAAACAAATTAACTTTGAAACTGAGCCAGTTAGATTTTCTGAAAAAAATAAAATAGAATTTTCTAATCAACAATTAGTACCTATTTTAAAATATAAGAATGGATTTGTTTGTGATTCATGGAATATACTTAACTGGCTTAACGAAAAATATGATAATAAAAACATATTTTGCAATCTTTCATCTAAAAACTTCTCTTATTTTTTGTACCTTTGGACATCTAGACAGCTTTTACCAATTTTGTTTAAGATAATTGCTCACGAAATACCAAATATTTTAGAAGGAGAAGACTTAGATTACTTTATTAGAACCAGAGAAGAAAGAATAAATGGTCCTATAACTAAATTCCAATCTACAATATCTAACTCTATTAAAGAGTTTAGAAAATTAATAAGCCCCATTAGAAAAATAATTGAAATAAATGGTTTTATTTCTGGAAAAGAGCCTGGAGTAGAAGACTACATATTCTTTGGGAATTTTAAATGGGTATATTCTTGTAGTTCCTGTGACTTGTTAGATGTAAATGACCCAATTTTTATATGGTATAAAAAAATTCTTAAGCTAACTAAACTGTAAATTCAATAATATTATAACAGTGATTTATAGGCCCATTACCTCTACCAAATTTAGGAGAAGTTTTTATAGCATTATTAACGTATTTATGAGCATTTTCAAAAGAAAATTTAACGTTAAAAGATTTTGCCAAAAAAGCTGATAATGCTGAGGCCATCGTGCACCCTGTACCATGAGTGTGATTAGTTAGAATTTTTTTAGTTTCAATTGAATAAATTTCTGAGTCATTTATATAAAGATCTGTCATAACTGGTGTTTCCATATGTCCGCCTTTCAAAATAACATGACTTGCTCCAAGTTTAATTATTTCTTTTCCAACATTTTTCATATCTGTTAAATTGTTAATCTTCATTCCAGTTAATATTTCTGCCTCAGGAATATTAGGTGTCAAAACAGGATGAACTTTATAAATAAAATTTTTGAGAGCATCTACGGCATTCTCTTTTAATAATTTATGCCCTCCCTTTGCAACCATTACCGGATCCAATACTATATTTATATCTTTTTTACTAAGAATATTATTATCATTTAAGGCTTCATATACTGCAAAAATTAATTCTGCACTATGTAACATTCCAATTTTAACAGCATTAATATCAATATCGGATAAACAACAATTTATTTGTTTAACCACGAAGTCTAAAGGAATTTCAAATATATCAGAAACTCCATTTGTATTTTGTTCAGTCAATGCTGTAATTGCTGTCATACCATATACACCTAGGCTTGTAAGTGTTTTTAAATCAGCTTGTATTCCTGCACCTCCACTTGGATCAGAACCTGCAATAACTAAAACTGTTTTAGATAAATTATTTATTTTTTTCAATTTTATTTTCTTTAAGAATAATATTAGCTAAATTTTCAGAAATTTCTTTAACTTTCTTTTCATCATTAGACTCAACCATAATTCTTACCAAGTCTTCTGTTCCAGACGGTCGTAATAAAATTCTCCCATTTGGACCAAGAATATTTTGCTGAGTTTTGACTAAGTTAGTAATTTTATCTTTATATAATATATCTTTATTAACATTTTTAAGATTTTTTATTGATTGTGGTATAGGTGTAAATGGTCTTAAAAATTCCGAGGCTTTTAAACCAGATTTTTTAAGTAAAGAAAGTATCTTTATTGCTGTCAACAAACCATCCCCTGTTTTGGCAAAATCAGATAATAAAATATGTCCTGATGGTTCACCTCCAAGTTTACAGTTATATTTAATCATTTTGTCTAGAATATAACGATCACCTACTTTAGTTCTGAAAAAACCAATATTTTGTTTGTTTAAATAATTTTCTAATCCTAAATTGGACATTAAAGTACCTACAACTTTATTGTCATTTAACTGATTATTTTTTTTCATATCTCTGGCTAATACTGCTATTATCTGGTCTCCATGAATTATTTTCCCCTTCTCATCAGAAAAAATTACTCTATCCGCATCTCCATCAAGTGCAATTCCTAAATCAGCTTTCTCTAATTGAGTCATTTTAGCCATTTTTTCTGGAAACATGGCTCCGCAATCTAAATTAATATTTTTACCATTTGGTTCCGCGCCAATAATTACTGAATCAGCCCCTAGCTCAAATAAAACTTCAGGTCCTACCTTGTATGAAGCTCCATTAGAACAATCCAAAACAACCTTCATTAAACTTAAATCTTCACTTTTTGGTAATATTTGTTTTACAAATTCCGAATACCTTCCAATTGCATCTTCCATTCTTCTAGCCCTACCTAAATTTGCAGATTTTGCAAGGATAGAACCATTAGACATTCTTAACTGAATTTCATTTTCTACTTCATCATTCAATTTAAACCCATCAGCTCCAAATAATTTTAAACCGTTATCTTCATAAGGATTATGTGATGCAGAAATCATTACTCCCAAATCGCATCTTAAAACTCTTGTTAGATGGGCAATAGCTGGCGTTGGAAGGGGGCCGGTTGTAATAGAATCTAAACCTACAGACGTAAAACCTGCGACTAAAGCTGGTTCAAGCATATATCCAGATAATCTAGTATCTTTACCTATTAGTACTCGTGATTTTTTTGTTCCTGCTTTACCATAAAAATATTCACCCGCGGCCATCGCTAAATTAACTGCCATTAAAGCAGTTACCTTGTCTTCATTTACAGTGCCTCTAATACCATCCGTACCAAACAATCTTTGGCTACTTTTAAAAGATGTTTTTATCATTTAAAACCTTTTTAAATTAAAGCTCTTTGGCATATTAATGCCTGGTTTGTATCAAATACATCATGAGTTCTTATAATTTGAACACCATTATTAATAGCATGCATAGCAAAAGCTATTGAACCGCTCAACCTTTTACTTGGACTCACTGATGATTTATTAATTCCGCGAGATTTAAAATTGTCAATCGTAAGCTCTTCAATTAATGACTTTCGACTTATTCCAATTAAAATTGGAACACCTAGACTATGGAAAAGTGACAAATTACGTAGAATATCCAAATTATGAAATTTATTTTTACCAAAGCCAATTCCTGGGTCAATCACTATGTTTGCTGAATCAACTCCCATATCTAGTAATTCATTAATTTTTTTTTGAAAAAATTTATATATGTCTATTGGTGCAAAATTATATTTAGGATTTTTTTGCATATTCTCAGGGTCTCTTTGCATATGCATCACTACTATTGGCGTTTTATTTTTTGATACAAAGTCAATTTTCTTTTTATCATTAAAACCAGTAATATCATTTATAATATCTACACCTTTTCTATAACCTTTTTTCATAGTAGAAAAATTTCGTGTGTCTAGAGATATTAAGGATTTATAATTGTGTTCTTTTAAACTCTGGATTATTTGTATCACTCTATCCTGTTCTTCACAGGGTGAAATCTTTTTTGATCCAGGTCTTGTAGACTCTCCTCCTAAATCAATAATTGACGCACCAAAACGTTGCATTTTTTCAAAAGTTTTTTTAACAGAGCCATAATCCATTTTTTGGCTATTCTTATAAAAACTGTCACTATTTATATTTACTATACCCATAATGTGGGGTTTTGACATGTCAAGTTTAGAATACGGTAATCTTTGTTTTAAAATATTTTCTAAATTCATTTCAGCTCTTAATAGACAACTTTTACTATGAGTTTTAGAAGAACTTAATAATTTTGAAGGAGACATAATAACTTCAACATATGAATCATTGTTTTTTTGTATAACTTTTAGCTGATCAAAATATTTCCAGCCTCCACCAATTCTAAGACTATTGGTAGTTTCAAATTTAAATGTAGGGATAGGTGCAATAAAGGTTTCAACTGTTTCACAAAATGGTGGTGCGAACAGGTCATTATTTTTTTCAACATTAGTCATTCAATACATAATGTAATATAATTAAAATTAAGAATTATCTATTTCATTAGTAACAATAGTTTGTTTAGCTGTTGTCGACGGAATACCTGCCCTTTTCTTTGGCTTTTTTGCTTTTGGAGTACTGTCATCATTATCAGATTTTTTGATAGAAATGTTTAATCCTTTGCATAAATCTTGAATTTGTTTGCCATCTAGGGTTTCATATTCTAATAAAGCTTCTGCAACTCTCTTAAGTTGCTTAGAATACTTTTTTAAAATTTTTTCTGCGTCTACGTAAACAGAGTCTGCAATTCTACGAATCTCGTTATCTACTATAGAGGCGGTATTATCTGACAAGTTTTTTTGTTGAGAAACAGATCTTCCGAGAAAAACCTCTTGCTCGTTAGCTTCGTAAGCTAAAAATCCAAGTTTTTCAGAAAGTCCCCATTCTGTCACCATCCGTCTAGCAATATCAGTCACCATTCTAATGTCAGAACTCGCACCTGTGGTAACTTTTTCCTTTCCAAATATCATTTCTTCAGCAATTCTTCCACCGCATGCTACTCTAAGGTCTGCATAAAGTTTATCTTTAGCCATTGAGACCCTGTCGCCCTCAGGCAATCTCATAACCATACCTAAAGCTCTTCCTCGAGGTATTATAGTTGCCTTATGTATCGGATCGCTTGCAGGTGAATAAGCCGCCACAACCGCATGACCTGCTTCATGATAAGCAGTTAGTTTTCTTTCATCTTCTGTCATTACCATGGATCTTCTTTCAGATCCCATCATGACTTTATCTTTAGCTTCTTCAAATTCAATCATACTCACATTATTTCTACCTTTGCGCGCAGATAACAGGGCAGCTTCATTTACTAGGTTGGCTAAATCTGCTCCTGAAAACCCAGGAGTACCACGAGCTAAAGTTTTGGTTATAACATCAGAGGACAAAGGCACTTTCTTCATATGGACCTTCAAAATTTTTTCTCTTCCGATCATATCTGGATTAGGTACGACAACTTGTCTATCAAATCTTCCGGGCCTTAACAATGCCGGGTCTAAAACATCCGGTCTATTAGTAGCTGCAACAAGGATAACACCCTCATTCGTTTCAAAACCGTCCATTTCAACTAACAGTTGATTTAGGGTTTGCTCTCGTTCGTCATTTCCTCCACCTAAACCAGCACCTCTGTGTCTACCCATGGCGTCAATTTCGTCTATAAATATTATGCAAGGTGAGTTTTTCTTACCTTGCTCAAACATGTCTCTTACTCTAGAAGCACCAACTCCTACAAACATTTCAACAAAGTCCGAGCCTGATATTGTAAAAAAAGGAACTCCAGCTTCACCGGCAACTGCTTTAGCTAATAAAGTTTTACCAGTTCCAGGAGGACCAACTAACAATACTCCTTTGGGGATTTTACCACCCAGTTTTTGAAACCTACTTGGATCTTTTAAAAATTCAACAACTTCTTCAAGTTCAGCTTTTGCTTCGTCAATACCCGCAACATCTCTAAAAGTAATTTTATCTCGATGCTCAGTCAAAAGTTTAGCTTTTGACTTTCCAAAACCCATAGCTCCTTTGGCACCGCCCTGCATCTGTTTCATAAAGAAAATCCAAACACCTATAAAAAGTAACATTGGGAACCATGATATAAGAACTGATAATATACCTGGCATACCACTTTCCACTGGCTCAGAAGTAACTTTAATACCTTTTTCTGACAACTTATTAGCTAATTCATCTTCTTTTGGTATAAATGAATAAAAAGGCACACCACTGCTCGAAGCTCCAAAAATTTTATCGCCTTGTATACTCACTTCTCGAACTTCACCTGCGTTAACTCTTGCAAGAAAGTCTGAGTAAGCAATTGCATTGCCCGTGTTTTTTGAAGAACCACCTTGAAACACATTAAAAATGGCAACAAGTACAAGAGATATTATTACCCAAACAGCTATATTCTTTCCAAAATTATTCATTATTTTCCTTTTTTGATTTAATAAATTATACCAATACTTTATTCATGAGGTAAAGACTAAAAGATTTTTTATTCAATTTTTCATTTATATTTGAATTTACTTCAATAATATTTAAATGGGGTTTAATACATGAGCCTTCAAGGGTGCTTAAGCAAGGAATTGTATTATTAATTATATCTCTATATTCAAAAAAAGGATGTTTATTGCTAAATCTACTAACATCATTTCCATTAGATGAAACTAAATTGCCAGACTCTGAACTTACAATTATATACCTTCCGTCAAATATATAATTTTTATTTTTTTTAATCTGCATATTTAAATTCAAATTTCTTAGCTCTCTTACAAAAAATAAATAATTATTTTTTTGAAATATTTTTACATTACCTAAGGTTTTATTCCTTGAATTGCTGTAAAGTAATGCACTAATTAAATTTAATGTTTTTCTTCTTTTTGGTGGAAATTCTTTTCCTCCAACAGTTTGAATTATTTTACCAATAATATTAATAGTAAGAAAATTTGATTTCTCAAAAATTGTTTTTAAATTTTCTAAATCGACCCTTGCAGCTCCTGTCTTGTCAATCAATATATTTTCAGAAACCCAATCTTCAAAAAGCGCTTTAATTTTTTTTAATAACATAGTGTTTGTATTGCTAAATTTATTTAATTCTTGTGAAATATTAGGCCATTTTTTTTCGCTAATTTTATCAAGTAAATATCTTGTTTCTACTCTTTCAAATTTTAGCATCGTATTAGAAGAGTCTTCAAAAAAATTAATATTATTTTGATTTATAAAAGTTCTTAATTGTTTTTTTTTAAAAACAAGAAGTGGTCTTATTATTAAAATTCCGTTCCAAAATTTAATTGATTGCATTCCTTGAAGTCCATCAAGGCCCGACTTTTTTTTAAAACGCATAAATAAAGTTTCTGCTTGATCGTCCAAATGATGGGCTAAGAGTAAATTCGCTGATAATTTATGTGTGGCTTCACACAAAAGATCTCTTCTTTTTTTTCTTGCCCAGTTTTGAATATTCCCAGTTGGTTTTTTGCCACAGATTTTTTTTATAGATGTCTTAAAACCAAGTTTTTTTGCTATATTTTCTACCTCATGAGCTTCTTTACTAGATTCTTGTCTCAAATTATGATCAATTATCACTGGAAAAATTTCTGTATCAAAACTCTTATTACTTTCTAAAAAATTTTTCAATAAATATAAAAGCGCCATTGAGTCCATTCCACCAGATAAACCAAGAACAAATACTTTTTTGATTGGATTTAAATTAATACAAATTTGTTTGAAATGATTGTTAAAAGTTCCAATCATTCAGGGGCGCATTGCTTTTCATTCTTTAAAAAATTAATTCTCTTTATAAATTTTTCAGAAGGATTAATCATAAATTCTAGTGATTGATTTAAAATATCGCATAATTGATCTTGTGGCGCAAAGTTTACCGCTGCTTCTGCAATAAGTAAGGTTGTCTCTTGAAATCTTGGGTCATTAGGGAACACACTATTAAACTCAGCCAAAGCAATAGCAGCCTCTTCAAACTTCTTTTGTGCAAAATACACTCTACCAAGCCAATATTGTGCATCAGCGGCCTTTTCACTTTCTTTATGTAAAACTAGAAACTCTTTAAATGCTTTTTCAGCATTAACGAAGTCAAGCTGACTAGCTAAATCAAGTGCATAATTATAATTTTCCTCTACAGTACCTGATGGTAATATTGTTTCTTTTTTATCATCTTCTAAATTTTTACCAGTTATTACGTCATTATTCTGATTATCATTTGAAGTGTCCTCTTTTACAAACCCTAAAACACCATTTGTTTTACCTTGTAAACTATTTTTTTTAACATTAACTTTCTTTTTAATTTTATTATTATTTTTATCATTATTTTCCGTAACAACTATCTTTTCTTGAACAGATTTCATGGATGATAATTGAAGATGCCGTTCAACTCGTTTGAGTGCAAATTCTAAATCATAAGCCAAATTAGTGATGTTTTTTATTTTATTTTCAATTAGTCTTAAGTTATCATTAAGGTCGTTTATCTCTTTTTCCAATAAATTAAATCTACTATTAGAAGTCTTCAATTTGGATTGCTCTTCTATTAAACCAACCACCTTTTTGAGATTGTCTTCAATTCTAGAGATTTTTTCTTGTTGAAAAGATACAATATCTTTTAGTCCATCTATAGTCTGAGATAAAACAGGTACAATATAAAAAAATAATAAAATTGATATAAATATATATCTTAAATTAAACATTACTGTCTCTGTGCTATTTTAACTTTGACTAGATATAGAATACAAAATGAATTAATTATTTTTTAAATTAATCAATAACAGTCACAGCACGTCTGTTTTTTGACCAAGCCATGCCATTTGATCCAACGACTGCAGGCTTTTCTTTTCCATAAGAAATAACCTTAATTCTGTCAGGATCAATGCCTTGTATAACTAAATAATCTCTTACAGCAGTAGCTCTCTGCTCACCTAGGGCTAAGTTGTATTCACGTGTGCCTCTTTCATCACAATGACCTTCAACTATTAAGTTTAAATCAGTGTTTGCTCTGAGAAACCTTGATTGTGCATCAAGAAGTATTTTAGCACTTGAATCTAATTTAGCTGAGTCATAATCAAATAAAACTCTATCACCAACAGCGATTAATTTATCTGATGCAGTCTGTTTGGCTTGCGCAAATAAACTTTTCTTTTTATCAACTGAGCTTGAAGTTGAGGAAGAAGTGGATCCACTTGAAGATGCTGCACTACCAGAAACCACTTTTTGGGAAGCTGTTTCACAAGCTGAAAGTAGAGCCATAGCTCCTATTAAAGCAATAATTTTCTTATTCATTTCAAACTCCTTAAACTAGCTTATTCCAATAACTCTCTAAAATTTTGTAAACTTTAAACTAAATAAATTTAAAATTCAACATTTTTAAAATATGATTTTAATCAATTAGGTATAAGAGGAGACCAAGCAGGGTCTGAACCATCACTGGGCGTAATAACTCTTGTTTCTCTAAAACCAGTAATATCAATTTTATATAAATTTACATTAGAACTTTTCCCATCATCAATGGGAGCCTGTTGTTTAAAATACATTAAAACTCTTCCATTAGGTGCCCAAGTGGGGCCTTCCACTAAATAGCCTTTTGCTAGTAGTCTTTCTCCAGATCCATCTGGCGACATTACACCTATGTAGAATTTATTCTTAAGCATTTTAGTGAATGCAATTAATTCTCCTTTTGGAGCCCATACAGGTGTTGCATATCTGCCCTTACCAAAAGAAATTCTTTTAACATTTTTCCCATTAGCATCCATTATGTATATTTGTTGCGAACCACCACGATCAGAATTAAAGATAATTTTTTTACCATTAGGAGAAAAACTAGGTGATGTATCTATAGAGGGACTGTTTGTGAGCCTAATTACTTCTTGATTATTTAAATTCATGGTATAGATATCCGTAACACCTTTTTCTGCCAAACTCATAATAATTTTATCACCAAGTGGAGAAAACCTTGGAGCAAAGGTCATACCAGGGAATGAACCCAATAATTCTTGTTCTCCTGTTTCTAAATTAAAAATGTATACTCTTGGTTCGTTTTTAAAATATGCTAAATATGTAATTTCTTGAGTTGTTGGAGAAAATCTTGGAGTTAATACTAAAAAACTTCCGTCTGTTAAGTATTGATGATTTTCACCATCTTGATCCATTATAGCAAGCCTTTTTAATCGTTTATTTTGAAGACCAGATTCCGCAACATAAACTATCCTTGTATCAAAATAACCACTATCACCTGATAATCTCTCAAAGATTTCATCAGAAATTATATGAGCAACTCTGCGCCAAGCTTTTGAATCAACACTTAATCTTAATCCTATAAGATCAGTTTCGGCAATTATATCCCATAATCTAAATTCTACTTCTATTTGTTGTTCATTTATACTTTTAACTGAGCCAGTAATTAACGCTTTAATTCCCAAAGGTGTCCAATCTGTAAAATTTGGTCTAACTGAAGGACTTGTTGGGGGGGCTATAAAAGCTGCGCTTTCAACTGCTTTAAATTGACCAGATCCAACCAAATTATCTGATATTACCTCAGCAATTTGTCGGCCAATTTTATTTGCCTTGCCCTCTTCGCCGGTAAAGTCAGCAATTGCTAATGGCAGAGGTTCAACCTGACCAGAATTAATTTTTATTCTTAGATCATCGGCAGAAACATTGGATATTAAAAAAGGATAAAATAAAATTAAAACCTTAAACGCAAAAAAGTTCAAATAGCTTCTCAAAATATACCCCATATTTTAAAATTAGTTACATGATAAGATTATTATCTTCTATGAGGCAGGATTATGGCAAAATTTAAAAATTGTTCAATTAATAAGTGAAAATAGACGACGGATTAAAATCAAACTCTATATTCTCAAATAATTTTTCCTTACCTTTTGGAAGTGGTAAAGGAGAGCTATCGAGAACAGCTCTTCTTGCGGCATCGGCTGTTGCTCTGTAAAATTTGTTTTTAGCATATAAAGACTCATCAATTATTTGTACTCTTTTCACTGTTCCATCTAAATTCGCACTAATCTTGAGAGTTATGACCATTCTAAGTTCGCTTGCTGCATAAGAAACATTAAAGAATTTTCTTACATGGTTTTCTATTTTATTAATATCAGTTTGACTTAAATTTAAGTCAGTTTGTTGCACCTGCCTGTATGAGTTACCTGCTATTTTTTTAATTTTTTTTAACATTTCTTTGTTATTATTTTTATTCTTTTCTTTCTTACTACTTTTAATATTTTGTTCAGGCTTTATTAGTGTATTAAGGATGCCTTTTGCAAAATTTTCTTTTTGTTTTTTCTTTATTTTTTCTGGCTTATTTACAACCTTTGGAGGCACTTTCTTTTTTTCTTTTTTTATTTTAAGCTTTGGTTTTTTTTTAACTAATTCTGCAATTTCTTTAATTTCATTTTTCTTCTTTAACTCCAAATTCTTTTTTTCAATTATTTTTTTACTTGGCAATGGTGGAGGAGGAGGTGTTTTTTTAATATTTTCTTCTTTGATAGTCTTTTTATTTTTTTTTATTTCTTTTACTTTTGTATCTCCTAGCTTAAGGGATGTTTTAGAACTAATTGGAGTATCTTCTACAATATCAATGGGTAACTCAATAGGCTCTTTAACTTTAAAAGAAGGTAAGCCATAATAAGCAAATATGATAAGAGAAACATGAAGCCCGAGGGAGATGAAAGTCGACATAACCATAATTTCAACTTTCTTTTAACTTAGCTACTAACGCAACCTTCTTAAAACCAGAGCTTTTTATTTTAGCTATAGTATCTAGAACTATTCCATAAGGAACATTTTTGTCACCTCTAACATATATCCTAAGATTTTTATTACCCGACGAAATTGCATTAAGACGAGGCAAAAGTTTAAGAGTATCGATTAATCTCTCTTGAATATATAAATCACCATTTTGCTTTATGCTAACCACAACTGGATCACCCTTTGAATTTAATTGAGCTGCCTTTGTTTTTGGAAGATCTACTGACACACCAACAGTCAATAAGGGGGCGGTTATCATAAAAACAATCAACAGAACTAACATTACGTCAACAAATGGTGTAACATTTATTTGGCTCATAGTTTTGTTTTTTTTATGATTATTTTTATTGAGTAAACGATTATACATTTAATTTGCTTCAACCTGTCGTTGCAAAACTGATGAAAATTCTATTGCGAAATATTCTAAATTATTAGACAATTTTTCTATATCATTAGAAAATTTATTATAAGCTGCTACTGCAGGTATAGCTGCTAGTAAACCTAATGCTGTTGCAAACAAAGCCTCGGCTATGCCAGGTGCAACAACCGCTAGACTTGTGTTGTTACTAATAGCTATCGATTGAAATGCATTAACAATACCCCAAACAGTTCCTAACAAACCTATAAATGGTGCTACAGACCCTATTGAGGCTAAGAAGCTCATACCTCTTTCTAATTTTTCAATCTCTCTACTTATAGAGATGTGCATAGAATTATTAATTCTTTGAAATATTTCGTTGAGTTTACTCGTAGATAGCGAATGTTTTGAATTTACTCTATTAAACTCACTCATTCCAGTTATAAAAACCCTTACTTGGGCACTATTTATATTTTCAGAATATTCTTGATACAAATTGTCTAAATTAACACCAGACCAAAAAACATCCTCAAATTCCATAGAAAATTTTTTTTCCTTTCTAATAGTATTGGACTTATTAATAATAATAGTCCAACACCATATGGAAGCAAAAATAAGAAGAAACATTACTCCTTTAACAAAAGGATCTGCTTGAAAAAAAAGACCTAATATAGTCAAATCAGGCCCGCTTGCAATAACCTCTGTCTTAACTTCTGAATTCATTTTTTAACCTTTAAAGTTACAGTTAATTATTTTGAAAAAAAGGGTTTTTTAAAACCTTATTAATACGCCTTACTTGAAAGCTACTACTCATAGCTACTATTTGAATAATTCCACTGACTAACAACTCTCTTGTTTTGTCCAAATCACAATACCTGTATGCTAACTGCTCTATAGTTATACTAGAATTTTTGGCATATTTAAGGCATGTTTCTACCAGCAATGTATCATTAAGAATAGCTGGTTTGAACCATTTAATATCAGCCTTTCTTACAACTAAAATAATATCATGATTTTTTTTTAAATTTATTTGATCTATTTTTAATAAATTTAGGAGAGAAGTGCGCGCCCTTTCAAAATATTTTAAATAGTTAGTATGATAAACAATCTGACCTGCATCGGTGTCTTCAAAAAAAACTTTGACAACATAATGATGTATATTATTTTTTATAATACCATCAAGATTCTGAAAATTTATTTCCATTTAGCAAAAAAATCCTAAACTTCTTTCTCATTCGAATTCATCATATCAGATTGTTCTTCTGCATTTTTTGGGGGACTTAAGCCTAAATGTCTCCAACCTGAAGCAGAAACAAATCTACCTCTTGAAGATCTTTGAATTAATCCACGTTGCAACAAATAAGGCTCTATTACTTCTTCAATCATATCTTTTTGTTCTGACAAAATTGCTGACAAAGTATCCAGTCCTACTGGACCACCTTGAAATTTTTCAATAATAACATTTAAATATTTTCTATCAATTGCATCCAACCCTGATCTATCTACATCCAACTGTGTTAGAGCATTATCCGCAAAATTCTTATCTATTATCTTACTTTTTGATATAGAAAAAATATCTCTAACTCTCCTTAATAATCTACCTGCGATTCTTGGAGTTCCTCTTGAACGTTTTGCAATTTCATAAGCACCACTCTCTTCAAGATTTAATTGCAGTTTTTGGGCTAACTTTAAAAGTATCTTTACTAAATCTTGAGAACTATAAAACTCCATTCTTATTTGAATACCAAACCTATCTCTCAATGGCGTTGTTAACAAACCAGACCGAGTGGTTGCACCGACAAGAGTGAAAGGTGGTAAATCAATTTTAATAGTTCTTGCCGAAGGGCCTTCACCAATAATTAAATCTAACTGAAGATCTTCCATTGCCGGATACAAGATTTCTTCAATATTTGGAGATAGACGATGAATTTCGTCTATAAATAAAACGTCCTTAGGTCTTAAATTCGTTAATAAAGCCGCTAGATCTCCAGCCTTATTTATAATAGGACCTGATGTGGATCTAAACCCAACCCCTAACTCAAATGATATAATTTGTGCTAATGTTGTTTTACCAAGACCGGGGGGACCAAATAATAAAGCATGATCCATAGGCTCTTGCCTTGTGCTAGCTGCAGAAATAAAGGTGGATAAATTTTTTTGAACTTGAGGTTGACCAATAAATTCTTTCAGTTGCTTTGGCCTTAGGCTGAAATCGTGATTTTCTGTGTGCTCTAAAGTTTCAAGGTGAACTAACCTATCATCCACTTTTTTTTCGTCCGACATTATTTTCCTCCTGACAGTTCTTTGAGAGCAATTGGTACTATTTGACTGACAGTGAAATTTTTATTTTTATTATTTAGAATAAAATCCTTTTTAATCTTCATTACAACTGAAAAAACTTCACTCCTAGAGTATCCCAAATTTACTAGTGCTGAAATAATATCTTCAATTTCGACTGACAAATCACTAGAAACACTATTTTTGTTATTATTTAACTTTTCTTGACGTGTTACTGGAATATTTTTACTAATAGAATTGTCAAATAGACTATTATTTAAACTTGATACTTTTTCAACTAATTCTGTTGTTATCCTGCCTGCAACTTTGGGACCAACTCCATCTGCTCTTGAAATCATAACTTTATCTCCAGACGAAATTGCTAAGATTAATTCATCAACATTTAACGTTGAAAGAATAGAAAGAGCTGCTCTAGGGCCAACACCTTGAACAGTTTGTAATAATTTGAAAATATTTTGATCCTTCGATGATGCAAAACCATATATAACTATTTTATCATCTCTAATTTGCAAATCAGTAAATAATGACAATTCTGATCCTATTTCGTCTAAAGAGGTTATTAATTTTGATGAGACGTTCAAAAGATATCCAACACCATTAACCTCCAAGACAATCTCAGATTTACCTATTAGGGTTAATATTCCACTAAGAGAAGCTATCATTAAAGACCTAAAAATTTGATTACAGATACATTATACATTTTTTTCTTTTAATAAAGCTTTAGCTATTGCTGAATTTAAACCATTGTAATCATCCGATAATTTAGTGGTTATATTATCGTAATCTAAATGTTGAGCAGAAATAGCTATTGCTAATGCATCTGAGCTATCTTCGTTTTTAGGAATAATATTTAATAATTTTTCTATCATTGATTTAATTTGATCTTTTGAAGCAGAGCCATAGCCTGTAACTGTTTTTTTTACTAGCTTCGGAGGAATCTCTTTAATTTGAAGCCTTGCCTGGGCTAAAACTAAAATTGAAACCCCTCTTGCCATTCCAAGCTTCAAACTTGAACCCGTTCCTGGTCCAACGAATATCTGTTCTATAGCAGATATATTTGGATCATAATTTTTAACAATTAATGATAATTTATTCTTTATAAAAAGAAGCCTTTCTCCAATTGAAGATGTAGATGGCGGAGATATACTTCCATTATCAACATGAATTAATCTATTATTTTTAAATTCAATTATTCCCCAGCCTGTATTTCTTAATCCTGGGTCAATTCCAATTATACGCAAAGTTATAACCTTTTTTATAGATCAATTTTTTTTAAAATTTCGTCATTAATTTCAAAATTACCATAAACTCCTTGAACATCTTCACAATTATCGAGTGTATCTAAAAGCTTTAAGATCGAAGTGGCTTTTCTTTCATCATCAATTTGAACATTATTTTCAGGGGACCATATCAATTCCGCCATATCTGGAGCCCCCAAAGCACTTTCGAGTTTTTCACGAACATTGTTAAACTCATTTATAGAAGTTATTATTTCATAATTATTTTCGTCTACTTTGACGTCATTAGCGCCAACTTCGATTGCAATATCAAAAATTTCGTCTTCACTTATTATATTTTGTTTATATACAATTTGACCAACATTATTAAACATAAAAGATACTGAACCAGTTTCTCCTAAGTTACCTCCATATTTTGTAAAAGAAGACCTTACTTCAGCAGCAGTTCTATTTCGATTATCTGTAAGTGCATCTACAATTAAAGCCACACCACCTGGAGCATATCCTTCATATCTTATCTCTTCTAAGTTAGAGTTTTCTCCATCTTCAGCTTTTTTAATAACCCTTTCAATATTGTCTTTTGGCATATTTACAGCTCTACAAGCTGATAGCGCAGATCTTAATCTAGGGTTACTAGAGGGATCAGTACCACCTCTAACCGCTACTTGTAACTCTTTTGTAAGTCTTGCAAATCTTTTTGCTCTTCTGGCATCTTGAGCCCCCTTTCTATGCATAATATTTTTAAATTTTGAATGCCCAGCCATTTAAACGCCCCTAGTTTATCCTTTAAATTAATCAAACCAAAGTAGTCTGTTCCAATATACCCCCAAACCTTAGAGGAATTATTGATTTACTCAAACCATTTGTGCCAGTTTCTATAACAACACCACAAAGAGTTGGTTCTCCAGATGAAACTTCAAGTCTAGTTTTTTTTTCGTCAGGATACATAAATCTTTTAAGGGCATCATTTTTATTCATACCAATAATAGAGTTATAATCACCGCTCATTCCAACATCAGTTATGTAAGCAGTACCATTTTCTAAAATTTGATGATCTGCAGTAGGCACATGCGTATGAGTACCAACAACCGCGGAAACTTTGCCATCAAGCGCAAACCCAATAGCCATTTTTTCAGAAGATGCCTCACCATGGACATCTATAAGAGAAAAATCAACATTTGATGTTAATTTGAGATGCTTAATTATTAATGGTACTTTATCAAAAACAGGATCTGATCTAGACATAAATAAATTTGTCATAACATTAGCAACACCAATAGTACCAGCATTTACTCTAACAATTGTCATACCTAAACCAGGCGTTCCTTCGATCATATTCATCGGCCGAAGTAATCTATCAGATTTGGATATATAGGAAATTATCTCTCTTTTATCCCAAATATGGTTACCAGTCGTCAAAACGTCAGCGCCTGCATTAAAAAAGTCATTGCAGATTGAAGGTGTTACTCCAAATCCACCAGCAGAGTTTTCTACATTTATTATAATAGCATCAAGTTTTAATTGTGTTTTGAATTCAGCTATTTTTTTTTGTGCTAAATTTCTTGCATTTCTTCCTACAATATCACCTAAAAATAAAACTTTCATTGATTCCTTCTTTTAATTAAGCGCTGAAGATTTTCTAGATAAAAATTCTTTTTCTGTGACTATGTAGTCTAAATTCATATCATGATTTTCATAAGGTATTTTATCAATTTCTTGTTCACTATACGAAAGTCCAATTGTAATAAAAAACTTTTTTTCTTTTTGAAAGTGTTTTTTTAATTTAATTATAGATTTGTCATAATATCCACCTCCATATCCAAGTCTGAAAAATTTTCTATCAAACATTAACATTGGAACAATCATCATTTGAGGAAAAATGATATTTTTGTCATTAGTAGGTTCTAGATTTCCTAAAAAACCAATTTTTAATTTATCTTCAGGAGACCATTTCTTAAATAGCATAGATTTTTTTGCCATATCTATAACTGGCAAACTCATAACTATATGTCTGTCCTCAAAGTGTTTTACAAACTCAAAAGGTTCTATCTCATTGTTTATAGGGTAATATAAACATGCTGTTTTGATGTTATTATTATAAAAAAATATATCATCTAAACAATATTTTATTTGTTTGGCTAAGTTTGTTTTAGATAAAAAATCTAATTTAATTTCGGATCTTTTGTTTTTAGCTAATATTCTAAGGTTTTTTTTCATTTCCATGCTCGGCCGAAAATACGAAAGCCAAATAGTCGTTGGATAAGTTATCCTATGTTGCCTGTTTAACAGGTGGGCGCCATATACTGTAACCAGGGTTACAGAAGAGACGGCTCCCTAAAGATACTTATGGCCCCAAGGATTAAAATTCCTAACAAAAAATCCAGCTTTCTGAACTTATTTTATTTATTTTCAAGTAACTTTGCAACTTTATTCATTCTATCAGTAGCTTTAGATAACCAATCAATGAAATCCTCAATTTCAATTAAATTTAAATCTTTATCAGAATTGGATTCTTTATTTAAAATTTTGTCAGCTAATATTAAAGAGGTCATTGCTAATAATCTTGTCTCACTTACTACGCCAGAAATCTTGGATAAATCTTCAATAACTTTATTTACCTCTTGGGAAGACTCAATAAGTCTGTCTTCTTCTCCAGATATACATGATACAGGATATTTTATACCATTGACATCCACATTAACAGTTACTTTATTTGACATTTGTAGCCTTATTAATCTTTAGCATATAATGCATGTTGATTATTATCTAACTCAATTTTAAGGTCATCCAAGCACCTTTCCGCATCAGTAAATTTCTTATCTGCTTCTCTTAAGTCTTTTTTTATTTCTTCAAGTTTAAGTTTGTTTGTTAAATTTTTGGCAATGTTTTTTTCTAAAAATTTTATACTTTCTTCGAAATTTTTTTGGATAATTTTTAATTCATCAAGTTTAATCGTTTTTATATCATTATTTGTCATTAGTAAAATCACTTTAAAATTATTATTTCAATATATTAGATAAATTATTTAACAGTTCAAATTTTTAATAGATTAATTTTATTGAATTTAATAATGTTTAAATTTATAGGTAGTTAAAATTAATAAAAATATTATCACTAACTTCTAAAGGGTTTCAAAAATGAAAATGACTAGAATTATAAAAAAAATATTGAATAATTATGAAAGTGATAATCCAGGCGTTAAAGCAAGTTTGGCAAATATTTTAATGTCTGGTAAATTGGCTGGTACTGGTAAATTAGTTATCCTTCCAGTTGATCAAGGTTTCGAACATGGTCCAGCAAGATCTTTTGCAAAAAACTCTCTAGGTTATGATCCTCATTATCATTTTAAGTTAGCAATAAACGCAGGTTTGTCTGCTTTTGCAGCCCCTTTAGGAATGTTAGAAGCCGGTGCTGACACTTTTGCTGGTCAAATTCCTCTAATCATGAAAGTAAATAGTTCTAATTCTTTATCAAGAGAAAAAGGAGCTCCTACCCAAGCTATAACAGGCTCAGTTAGGGAAGCAATTAGGCTTGGATGCTCCGCTGTGGGATTTACTATTTATCCAGGATCTGACGCTGCTTTGGATATGATAACAGAAATTCAAGAAATCGCACTTGAAGCAAAGGATGCGGGTCTTGCTGTGGTAGTTTGGAGCTATCCAAGAGGAGGAGATATTAGTAAAGAAGGAGAAACGGCAATAGATATTGTTTCTTACGCAGCCCACATGGCCGCATTAGTGGGGGCTCATATAATTAAAGTAAAACCTCCAACATCTTTTATTGAGCTAAGTGAAGCCAAAAAAGTTTATATGTCAGAAAACATTCCAATCAATACTTTGACTGACCGTATAAAACATGTTGTACAATCATGCTTTCATGGGAGAAGGTTAGTTGTTTTTTCTGGTGGAAACTCAAGAGATAATGAGAGTCTTTTGATAGAAGTTAAGGAATTATTTTTAGGCGGAGCAAGCGGATCAATAATTGGTAGAAATTCTTTTCAACGGCCATATGATGAAGCTTTAGATTTATTAAACCAAATTACGAATATTTACAGAGGAAAGTAATTTGAAAGTTAATGGAAACACAATAAAACCAGGTAATGTTATAGAACATAAAAATGCATTGTGGGTAGCAACTAAAATAAGCCATGTAAAACCCGGTAAAGGCGGAGCATTTGCACAAATTGAAATGAAAAACTTAAAGGATGGATCAAAACTTAATGAACGCTTTAGGTCCTCTGAAAACGTAGAAAAGGTCATCTTAGACGAGACACCGCATGTATTTTTATATCAAGAAAATAAAAATCTTATATTTATGAACAATCAAACATTTGAGCAAATTACAGTAAATATTGATATGGTAGGAGACCAAGCGGCTTTTTTACAAAATGGAATGAGTGTTATTATAAATTTATATAATGAAAATCCTGTGTCTATTATTATGCCTGATAATTGTGTTGAAGAAATAATTGAAGCTGATGCTGTTATAAAAGGGCAAACAGTTTCCTCATCTTTTAAACCAGCTATTTTAAAAAATGGCATCAAAGTTATGGTACCTGGTCATATTGAAGTAGGTACTAAAATAGTAGTTAGACCTTCAGACTGTACTTATGTAGAAAAAGCTAAAACTTAGAAATAGTAAATATATCAAATATCTAATTTGGAGTGAGAATGAGTAACAAGTCACCACTTTTAAACATTATTTTTCTGTCTTTGAATAGGGTTACAAGAAATGTGCTAAGAGATTTTGGAGAAATAGAGAATTTGCAAGTTTCCCCAAACTCTATTGATAATTTCGTATCAAGAACTAAAAACAAAATTTATTCAATATTATTGGAGGATTTAACTAAATCCAGACCAGCGTGGGGAATGAAATTAAATTCTGGTGAACACAGTATTAAAGATAAATATTATTGGATAGTTGATACGTTAAATGGACAATTTAATTTTTCTCATGCATTACCGTATTTTGCTATTTCAGTTTCTGTTGAATTTAATGACGAAATTTTGTCTACTGTTATTCTAGATCCATTAAGAAACGAATTATTTTTTGCTGAAAAAGGAAAGGGATCCTATCTAAATGATAGGAGGATTAGGGTTTCTCGAAGAGGTTCAATAAACTCATGTGTTTTTTCAATATACGATGATAGTCAAATAACTAACAATAAAATTACTAACAATATTTTTGAGCCTATATATGGTCTAGCATCTAAGCACTCGTCAGTTACACGTGAATTTGGATCCTCGGCTCTAACTTTTGCATGGTTAGCTTCTGGAAAGATTGATTGTTTATTTGCTAATAATTTAAAAAAGAATCAAGTTGCATGTGGAGAACTTTTAATAAAAGAAGCTGGAGGATACTTAACCAACTTAAAATATATTAATGCTTACAAAACTTCTGGTGATTTATTAATTGGTGCAAACCCAACCTTACATAAAGAGCTTCTTAAAAAGATTAATAATAAATTTTAAATTTAAGCAAATGAAATTAATAATTTTGTGTCATACAAAAGTCATGTTTTAATGATTTTGTTATTAAGAGATGGGGATAAAAATGACAGATCCAAATAAATATGCTTTAAGAATGCTAATTTTGTTAGTTATTGTAATTATTTTAATTTCATTTTTATTTGTTCCTTTAAAACAAGCTTACGAAGGCAACACCGCACTTAATAGTGTAATTATTAGTACTTTTATTTTAGGTACTATCTTTTCATTTCGGCAAACCTTTCGTTTAAGCAAAGAGGCTAAATGGCTCAGATTTATTAAAAGAAAAGATAGTTTAATGCCTGCTAATGTTGCTCTTAAAATAAAACCAACACTTCTTGCGCCCGTAGCAGCTGTTCTTACTGAAACCAGGAAAGATAACCCCTTATTATCTGCAAATTCATTGGGGACTATTCTAGACGGTGTTTCATCAAGATTAGATGAAAGTAGAGAAATTTTGAGATATATGATTGGACTTCTTGTCTTCTTAGGTCTACTAGGAACATTTTGGGGGTTACTACAAACAATTTCATCTGTTTCTGGAGTTATAAATACAATTGATTTTAATATTGGTAATAATCCTAACGATGGTAACTCCTTATTCATGGATATTCAAAAAGGACTGAGTGCTCCTCTTAATGGAATGTCTACAGCTTTTTCTTCTTCCTTATTTGGTCTTGCTGGCTCACTTATTTTGGGATTTTTAGATCTTCAAGTTGGCCAGGCAAGTAATCGTTTCTTTAATGAACTAGAAGATTGGTTGTCTCAAATGGCTATTTTCACTGCAAGTGAAGGAGGAAGTACCGGTTTAAGTGAGGCGGCTGTTGAAAATTTAGCAATTGTATCCAAACGTGCTAACCAAAATGAGAATGAAAGAGTAAGGATAACTGAAAATATAAACGAACTAACAATTGTTTTAAATCGACTTGTTGAAAAACTTGATGAAGATAGAAGTGTGAAAGATCATTTAATTACTATTTCGTCAATTCTTAAAAATTTAAGTGAACAAAATACCAATAGTATTTCAGAATTTCAATCTAATTTAACTCTAGAGTTAAGAGCCATTTCAAAACAATTATCAGAAATGGAAAAATCATATAACAAGCTGAATAATAAATGAAAATATATTAAGATTTGATGAATTAATTTGTAATGTTAAATAAAGTTAGAAGAAGACAAGTAGATTATACATGGCCAGGATTTGTAGACGCGTTGGCTAGTTTATTGATGGTAATTATTTTTGTCTTAATGATATTTGTTTTATCACAATTTTTTCTTTCACAAAAAATGACTGGTCAAGATGAAGCCCTAATTGAGTTAAGGAACAATTTAGTAGAGTTAAGTGAAATACTTTCTCTAGAGAGGCAAACAACAACAGAATTAACAACACAACTATCTTTGTTAGAAACTAAGATAGTGGAAGTTAAAAAAAATTTAAAAGACGAAAAAGAACTTGTGACTCAATTTAGAGAAGAGCTAGCTGGTCAAAGAAACGTTCTAAGCCTAAATCAGAGTAAAATTGAAGACTTAAAAGAAAAACTAAAAATAAAGATACAAGATTCAGTTCTTTTAAAAAATAATCTTTCAGAGTTGGAGAAAAGAATAAATAAAAAAGATACAGATATAAATGAAAAGAATGAAACTATTACTGCAAACAAAAAAGAAATAAATGAATTAATATCTGCGTCTCTTAAATTACGAAATAGATTGTCTCAATTACAAACTCTTTTATCAGCCTACAAGGCAAAAGATAAAAAAGAAAAAGTTAAAACAATTAACATAGGAAAAGAAATGAATTCTGCTCTTGCTAGAAGAGTGGAAGAACTTCAGAAATTCAAATCAGATTTTTTTGGTAGAGTAAGAGAACTTATCAAGGGGCGTAAAGAGATAAGAATAGTAGGGGATAGATTTGTTTTTCAATCAGAAGTTCTCTTTAAAGTTGGTTCAGAAGAATTAGGCATTAAAGGACAAGAAGAAATGGCTAAGCTTGCAATAACTTTAATGGATATAGAAAAATCATTACCTACTGATATTGATTGGATACTGCAAATCGATGGACACACAGATAATTTACCAGTTAAGAAAGGGCAGAATTACCTAGATAATTGGGAGTTGTCGACAAAAAGAGCTTTATCTGTCCTAAGATTTTTAATAAAGCAAGGTATTAAACCTGATAGGTTGTCTGCCTCAGGCTATGGAAGTTTTCAGCCAATTGATAAAAAAAATACAAATGTTGCAAGAGCAAGAAACAGAAGGATTGAAATGAAAATAACACAGAGTACAAAAACTAATCAATAAGAGAATAAATGATAGCAAAACTAGTAAATAAATTTAAAGCAAATTCAATACGGCATTTATTTATAATTTTTATTATATTTGCCTTAAGTGGATCAGGTTCTTTATTTATATCCTCTCCAATTTTAATTGTACTAGGTTTAGATAAATTAATTACGTTCTATCCTCTATATATTTTTGTAAGAATAATTTTAATTATTCCCATTTATCAATTAATATTAATTTTAATAGCCTCACTTTTTGGGGAATTTGATTATTTCTGGAAATTTGAGAAAAAATTTCTTCAACGGCTTAGAATTATAAAATAATTCAAATAACTTGTAATTATTAAAATTTAATTGTAAACAATCATAAATTAAATCGTTTAAGAGTTTAATATGAAAAAAGATATTCACCCTGATTATCACGAAATCACCATTATTATGACTGATGGAACTGAATATAAGTCTAAATCAACTATGGGAAAAGCAGGAGACACCCTTAAACTCGATATAGATCCAAAATCTCATCCTGCTTGGACAGGCCAGCACAGAATATTAGATTCCGGTGGTCAAGTTGCTCGTTTTAATAAACGATTTTCAGGCCTCGGGGTTAAAACCGACTAATTATCTATATAATGAAAATTACTAAATTTTAATAGTCTTTCTGCTAATTCAGTTAAAAGTTTAATACGGTTAACTTTTATTTTATTGTCTTCATGATTTACAATTATTTTTTCAAAAAATGAATGTATTACATAATTTAAACTGATAACTTCTTTCAAGAGAATTCCTTGATGTTCTATATCTGTTAAATATTTTTTTAAATTAAAATCTAAACACTTAGACTTATCATAAATTTCTTGTTCTTCAGAACTCTCAAAAAGATGAGTGTTAAGTTTGACGTTCGATATATCTAAGAGTATATTAGATTTGATTATATTGTTTAATCTTTTGAAATTGACTAAAAATGTTTTGAATTCATTAGTATCTTTAATATCGTTAAGGCAGTTAACTCTTTCATACAGAATCGGAAAAAAATAATTTTTAGACTCTTCTAAACTGATAACTGACTCAATGATATCATGTCTGAAATTTTGTTTTTTTAAAATAAATTTTACTTTATCGATTATAAAATCAATCAAATCTAATTTAATCATTTTTGATGAGTTTTCATAAGACTTGAGTGCTTCAGTAAAAAGATCATTTATTGAAATATTTAATTTTAATTTCATTAAAATTTGAACTATAGAATAACCTGCTCTTCTAAGAGCAAATGGATCTTTTGAGCCACTCGGCTTTTTATTTATTATGAAAAAACCTGTTAAATTATCAATGTTATCAACCATAGAAAGCATGCAACCAAGTTTAGTTTTAGGCATATCATTTGAAATACCCTTTGGTTTATATTGATCAAAGATTGCGTTTGAAATCTCATTTGGTTTTCCATTTAATTTAGTGTAATGTCCTCCCATAATTCCTTGTAACTCTGGGAACTCTCCTACCATTTCTGAGACCAGATCAAATTTTGACAAAATACAAGCTTCTCTAGCTAAAGAAACGTCTACTTTAAAAAAACTAGAAAAATATTTAGAAACTTTTGATAATCTAATTGTTTTATCATGTAAAGAACCTAATCCTTCGTAAAATAAAACTTTTTTTAATTTCTCATTGAAACTTTCAATTTTAGTAGCAATATCTGTCTTCCAGAAAAAATCAGCGTCAGACAATCTAGCTTTTAATACCCTTTCATTACCCTCAATTACACTTATATCTCTTTCTTTTTTTGGGGTCGTATTTGAAACAAATAAAAATTTAGGCACTAAATTATTTTTATCATCAATAATTGAAAAATATTTTTGATGAACTTTCATTGCAGTAGTTAAGACTTCTTTAGGCAAGTTCATAAATTGTTTATCGATAGTTCCAATTAAGACATTAGGAAATTCTACTAATCCTAAAACTTCGTCTAATAAATAGTCATCATCTAATAATTTTATATCTTTGTCTTTTAATAATAATTTTGTGTCGTTTATTATTTTGTTTTTTCTTTTTTTTCTATCTAATATAATATAATTATTTTCTAATAATTCTTCGTATTCATCTATACTTTTCACCTCTATTTTTTTATTTTCATTTCTATGTCCAAAAGTATAAGTAGAAAAATTTAAAAAATTGTTTTCATTTATTGCAACCTTTCCTTCTATTGGTTGATTATTAAATAACAACAAAATATTTCTAAGTGGTCTAGCCCATCTCAATTCAGAATAAGCCCATCTTTGACTTTTAGGCCAAACGAAATTATTTATAATTTCGTTAATAATCTCTGGCAAAACTTCAGAAGTATTTATTCCATTAGTTTGGTTAAGATAAAAATAAAATTTTCCATTTTTTGTATCTTTAATAACAATATCATTTTCTTGAATATTATTTGATTTTAAGAAACCATTAATAGCCTTTTCGTTTGATCCAAGTCTAGGGCCTCTTTTTTCAATTATTTGGTTTTTTTGTTTCAAATCTATATTTTTTATAATCACTGATAAATGTCTTGGACTGCAAAAGGTTGAAATTGGTCCATAACCTATATCCCTATTTATAAATGACTTTTCAAATAGACTTGTTAACTGTTTTTCTGAACCAGTTTGCATTCTAGCTGGTATTTCTTCAGAGAAAAGTTCTAAGAGCAGGCTACCTTTTTCACCTTTATTCTTAGACATTTGATTTATCCATCCAAGCTAAACAACATGATCTTGACATGTTTCTTACCCTTAAAATATAAGCTTGTCTTTCTGAAACAGAGATAACACCTCTTGCGTCCAATAAATTAAAAATATGGCTTGCTTTAATACACTGGTCATAGGCAGGAAGAGGTAAAGGGTTAATTTTATCTTCTAGTAAAAATGAACATTCTTTTTCAGCATCATTGAAATGTTGAATTAAAACAGATGAATTTGACTTTTCAAAATTATAAATTGAAAATTCTTTTTCTTGTTGTAAAAAAATATCTCCATAAGTTTTTCCACCTTTGTCTTTATCTAATCCATCCCAGTCTAAATGATAGATATTTTCAACTTTTTGAATAAACATTGCTAATCTTTCTAAACCATATGTAATTTCACTAGCAACGGGTTTTACTTCTATTCCTCCAACTTGTTGAAAATATGTAAATTGACTTATTTCCATACCATCGCACCAAATTTCCCAACCCAACCCTGAAGCTCCTAATGTTGGGCTTTCCCAGTCATCTTCAACAAATCTGATATCATGATTTTTGGAATTTAAACCAACAGCATTTAAACTTTCCAAGTAAAGGTTTTGTATATTGTCTGGAGAAGGTTGAATAATAACTTGAAATTGATAATAATGTTGAAGCCTATTAGGATTTTCTCCATACCTTCCATCAGTTGGTCTGCGACATGGTTGAATATAAGCTGCTTTCCAAATAGGATCTGGACCCAAAACTCTCAAAACTGTAGCAGGATGAAACGTACCTGCACCAACTTCAGTGTCATAAGGTTGTATTAAAACACAGCCTTGATCCATCCAATAATACTGCAACTTCATAATAATATTTTGAAATGATTTATTTTTATCCATTGAAAAGCTTTTGACCTAATTATAATAATTTTATTCTATATTTGAATACTAAATAATTTAGATGATATCAAAATTAAATTTTTGAACATTCTTTGTTGTTGCAGCGGTCACCAGTGCTCCATAAACCACATTTATCACATTTAAATGCGTCAATGCCTTTTTTATTGGTATCAGATTTATTTTCATTTTTGTTTCTAAAGTTAAGTTTTCTTTTTTCTATTATTTTAAAAATGTACCATACTGAAACAAGAATAATTAATAGCCAAAAAATTTTACCTACAGAAAGCATCATTTTACAATCCAAACTTATTAAAAGCACTTCTTTCTTCAACTTTGTTAATCAACATATCTAGAGCTCCAGACAATAAACTTCCAAAACCAAAAAGCTTTTTCTTTGGTGCAAACTCTTTTATTTTTAAATTTTCTCCGAACCTATCTTTTAAAACTGCTTTCATTTCACCAAAAGAATCTATTAATCCAAGTTCTAAACTTTTTTCGCCTGACCAAAAAGCACCAGTAAAAATTTCTTTATTTTCATTTGTAATTTTACTACCTCGTCTTGACTTAACAAATGAAATAAACTGATTATGCAATTCTTTTTGGATTCCTTTTAATCTTTTAACATCGTCTTTATTTTCAGGTAAAAATGGATCTAAAATCGCTTTATTATCGCCTGAAGTGTAAAGGCGACGCTCTATTCCAAGTTTTTGAATTGCTTTGTCAAAACCAAATCCAGAAGATACAACACCTATTGAACCAATTATTGAAGCTTTGCTTGCAAAAATTTCGTCTGCTGAACATGCTAACCAATAACCACCTGATGCAGCCACATCTTCAACAAAGGCTATGACTGGAATATTTTTTTTCTCTGATAAACTTCTAATGCGTTTGGATATCATTTCGGATTGGACAGGAGATCCACCAGGAGAATTTATCTGCAATGCAACTGCTTTTAAATTTTTTGCTGAAAAGGCATCTTCAATATTTTTGTCGATTTCATGTAAATTCAATCCTTTTCTTCTACCCATATTAGGTGCAATAATTCCATTAAGTGGGATTACCGAAACATTTTGAGACTTTCTAAAAATAGAAAGGAGACCCATGGAGTACCTCTATCTGTTAATTTATTATTTAATTAATTAGTGACAAAATCTTAAAGTACAACATTTATTTAATTTCTTAAATAAATTGTTTACTAATAATTAAAAATTCCTACCTCACTTATCATCTTTGCTTTTTTTGTCATCAAACCATTTTTGTTATATAATTTTAATCCTGACATTAATTCTGTTGAACTTGCACCACCCTTTCTTGCAACTAGAATGATTCTTTTAGATGACTTTTTATAATTTGGCCAAAATGGAAAAATTTTAAATGAGCCAGTTTTCTCTCTTAAATGATACAATACTAAATCTAAAATTTCACTTTTTATAATTAAGAAAATTATACCTTTACTATTCAGTAATTTAACTGAGCTATTTATCCATTGCTCTAGATTTTTTATCACTTTAGCATAATTTTCTAGTTTGTTTTTAGATCTATTTTTATATTCTTTATAAAATGGCGGATTAGATACAACAACATCAAAAGTGTTGACAAGAGATTTGTTAATTTTAAAAATATCATTATTCAAAAGTTTAATCTGTTTTTTCAAATTATTATTTAAAATATTTTCTTTAGCCAATTCAAGATACTGATTATTGTTTTCTATTGCAGTAAGTTTAATTTTTTCGTTTTTGTAAGCAATTATTAAACTTATAGTGCCTACACCAGAACCAATATCAGCCAATGAAACATCTTTTTTTTTATATTTTTGCAAAAACCCATTTACGAAAGCTGCTAAAAAAACTGCATCAAATCCATATCTGAAACCATGTTTCAACTGAATGATTGAAATTTTTCCCTTTAATATATTATCAACGGTTCTATCCATAGAATACATAATATCTCTTAAAATAAAGTTATATAAAGATTTAATATATTTTATTAACGAATTATAATATAAAATTACAGTTTGGAAAATATAGATGAATAAAGTTATTAAAGAAAAATCCACTGATAATGTTTTTAAACTACATAAAGCTCTTGAACAAAGCTTAAATGATGTAGATAAAGAAATAATAATTAGACTTGATAAATCTATACCCTTAATCAATGATATTGGACAGCACCTAATTAAAGCTTCAGGCAAAAGACTTCGTCCTCTTCTTACATTAGCTATGGCAGCACAATTTAACGATTATTCTAAAAATCCAAAAATATTAGCTGCTGCTGTTGAATTTATTCATACTGCCACATTACTTCATGATGACGTTGTGGATGAATCAAATTTAAGAAGAGGAAAAAAAACTGCTAATATGATTTGGGGGAATGAATTTAGCGTTCTAGCTGGAGATTTTTTATTTGCTCAATCATTTGAGTTAATGGTTGAAACAGGATCAATTGAAGCGTTGTCAAGTTTAGCGACAGCATCCTGTAAAATTACTCAAGGTGAGTTTCAGCAAATGCAAATTTCAAATAAACCAGATACCAGTATTGAAAAATATTTTGAAGTTATAGGAAAGAAAACAGCTGAGTTGTTTGGAGCGTCTTGTGAAAGCGGTGTAATAGTTGCTAGTGGAAATGTTAAACAACAAAAAGCAGCTTATAACTATGGATATAACTTAGGCTTGGCTTTTCAAATCGTTGATGATCTCATGGATTTTAATAATAATTCAAATAAAATGGGTAAAAATTTAGGTGATGATTTTAAATTAGGTAAAACAACTCTGCCTGTAATTTTAGCTTGGAAAAAAAGTGACTCATCAGAAAGAAAGTTTTGGATTAAAACAATTAAAGAACTAAAACAAGAATCTTCTGATTTTAGCGAAGCATTAACTATCCTAAACAAATATAATGTATTTGACGAGTGCAAAAATAGAGCACAAGAATTTATATCAATAGCTCAACAAGCGCTTTTTGAATTGCCAAATACAAAGTTTAAAGAATATTTATTTGGTTTGGCAGATGAGAGCATTGAAAGATCTAAATGAGAAAATAAATGAATAAAGTCTCAAAAAATAATTTTGTAAATAAAAAGGATATAGAAAATGACAATATAAGAGAGAAAATAAAAATTATTATTAAAAGAGATAAAAAGTATAATCTTCGTGATTTGTCCAGAACTCTGAAGAAAAATGATGCATACTTACAACAATATCTATTTCGAGGCACTCCTAAAATTCTTCCCGAGGAATTTAGGCACAGATTAGCTGAAATTCTTAATGTCAACATCACAGAATTAACACCAAATTGGTTAAAACAATTTACACCTGAAGAAAAACTAATAACGATTAAAAATATAGAGACAGACTCACTTGATAACAAATATATCTCAATTTCACAAAAACTATTATTAGATACAGATTTCTCAAAATTAGATAATTTATTTTTTTTCCAAACTAATACAAATAAAGGTATGGTAACCACTATTGTGGATGTTGGAATAAATAGATATAAAAAGCCTGACTTATACCTTCTACATGATAAAAATAATTTTTTTTTAGCCTACATTGAAATAAGCCAAATTAATAATACTAAAATGAGTGTAAAACCATACTTAGAAACATTTTACCCATTCCATATCTCATCAGAAATATTAAAAGTAAGTGGAAAAGCTTTGTGGCAAGGATCTAAAATATTTCAAAAATGAAAAGAAAAAATAAATTACCTCAAAACTTTGACTCTAAAGTTCTTGCAATTAACCACATTGGATCAAAAGGAGAAGGTGTTTCATATTTAAATACGGAATTTAATTATAAAGAAAAAGAGTATAATTTTTTTATTCCTTTTAGTTTACCTAATGAAACCATTATAGCTCAACCAACTCATTTTTCTTCAGAGGGAATAAGAGCAGAAATAATTGAAATAAAAGTGTCATCAATCGATAGAATCGATCCTCAATGCAAACACTTTTTTAAGTGCGGCGGCTGTACACTTCAACACTGGAAATTTAATAGTTATAAAAGTTGGAAATTTAAAAAAGTTTCGACACCAATTTTAAAATTATCTTCAAATACTAATGTCAAGCCAATTATGATATCATCTTTAAAAAGCAGAAGGCACACTAAGTTTATAGCAAAAAAAATTAAAACAACTACAATAGTCGGTTTTAATGAATATAGAACTAATTTTATCACTAAAATAAATGAATGTATTATACTTGATGAACAACTTGTAAAATTAATAAATAATATAGAAAAACCTCTTAATAATCTTCTTCAAATTGGTGAAACAATTAGTATTCATGCTAACCTTTTAGATAATGGTATTGATTTGTTGATAGATGGATTAGAGAAAGTTCCTTTTAATCACTTTACCGAACTTAATGAAACTTTATTACAAAATAATGTTATTAGATTTACTCGTAAGAATAACGATAAAACAACTGATCTTCTATTTATTACAACAAATACAAGCTTATCTAATAAATTGTTTTCCTCAACTGTTTACCCTACTCCTGGTGGATTTTTACAGGCAACTATTGAAGGTGAAAACGCCATTGTTAACAATACAATTAATGCACTAGAAAAAATCAATAAAAGTAAGCTGATATGTGAACTTTTTTCTGGCTGTGGTACAATAACTATACCTCTTATTTTAAAAAAGTATAAAATTCACGCTTTTGAAATAAATAATGAAACTCTTGAGGCAATTAATATAGCAGCAAAAAAACATGGCTTAAGTAATAACGTTGTTACAAAAAAGAGAAATTTAAAAACAACACCACTAGATCCAGAAGAATTAACAAAATATGAAGCTATTATCGTTGATCCACCAAGATCAGGCGCACAATTGCAATTTTCAAATATTGCAACGTCCAAAGTACCAATTGTAGTAAGTATTTCTTGTAATATTAACACATTTATAAGAGATTCTAAATCATTGATTGAAAATAATTATGAATTAAAATGGGTTCAACCAATTGATCAATTTCTATTTTCTTCACATGTTGAAATAGTTGGTCTTTTTGAGATAAAAAAGGTTGATTAAGTGTTAATCAAAAGATCTATAACGATAAACAAACATCGAACTTCGTTATCTCTAGAGAGAGAATTTTGGGAAGCTATAAAAATAGTTTCTAAAATGAAAAATTGTTCGATTGAAAGTTTAATTACTCGAATAGATCTTAATAGAAAAACCTCTTTAGCATCCTCTACTAGAGTTTTTCTATTACAATTTTTTAAAAATAATTAACCAGTAATCCCAATCTGCCATGGAGCAAATTCGTGACGTCCAAGGTTTAAAATTTCACTTTTTGTTTTTCTACCGGAGGCAAACGAAATAAATTCTTCAAAAATTTCAGCTCCCATCTCTTCGATATTTTTCTTACCATCAATTACTAACCCACAATTAATGTCCATATCTTCGTTCATTTTATTATAAAGATTAGTATTAGTGGCAAGTTTTATAGAAGGAGTTGGCTTAGCACCAAAACATGATCCTCTACCAGTAGTGAATGCGACTAAATTTGCACCTCCAGCAATTTGGCCTGTTGCAGAAACAGGATCAAAACCGGGGGTGTCCATAAATACAAAACCTTTTTTAGTAACTTTTTCTGCATAATTGTAAACTTCCATCAATCCACTCGTACCACCCTTCATTGCGGACCCTAATGATTTTTCTAAAATATTTGCAAGCCCTCCTTTTTGATTACCTGGACTTACTATTCCATTTATTTGTACATCTCTACCTACAGAATAAACTTCTTTCCACCAAGTAACTTTGTCCATTAATTTTTCGGCTACAGAAACACTTACAGCCCTAGCAGTTAAACTATTTTCAACACCATAAATTTCTGGTGTCTCTGACAAAATAGCTGTACCTCCATGACTTACTAATATATCAACAGCTTTCCCTAAAGATGGGTTGGCAGATAAAGATGAAAAAGCATCTGAGCCACCACATTGAAGCCCAACCATCAGATACGATAGAGGAGCCTCCTTCCTTTGAATTTTGTTAGCCTTATCTAACATTTCTTCTACATATTTTATACCAGCTTTAATGGTTGCGGATGTTCCACCATTATCTTGCATAACTAAAGTTTTTAAATTTGAACTTTCATGTAACCCTTGATTGGTAAAAAGACCACCGACTTGACATCTTTCGCACCCTAATCCAACAACTAAAGATGAAGCTACATTTGGATGATTTATATATCCTCCCAGAGTTCTATGAAGCAGGTCCATAGGCTCTCCAGAAAGTTCCATTCCACATCCAGTAGAATGACTAAACGCAGCTACACCGTCAACATTAGGATAATTTTTAAGAATTTCGTTTGTAAAATATGCCGCAATTTCATGTACTACAGTCGCAGAACAATTTACTGTTGAAACTACTGCAATAAAGTTTCTAGTACCTACATTTCCATCTGGTCTTTTGTATCCCAAAAATTTTCTTTCACTTGATGCGTTTACAAATCTAGTTGGTTGATATTTTGAACAGTATTTGTGGTCTCTAATAAATTCTTTAAAAACAACATTTGAATTAGTTAAAACCTGACCTTTAACTATATTAGAATCAGCAAAACCTATAATTGTTCCATATTTATATATTGGGCTATCTTTAGAAATATTAACTCTTGCAATCTTCTGTCCAGATAATATCGGTGAATCAAGAATAACATCAAAATTTTTTAAATACTGTCCAGCTTTCATATTGTCTAATGCAATAATTATGTTATCTAAATTATTTAAAATTATACTTTTTGAGTGTTCCTCATAAGTCTGATTTTGGTACATATGATTTAACTCCCCTTACTTATGAAATATATATATTAATTACTCTTTGACCAATCCTCAAAATCACTTTTCTCTTTTTCATCTGTTAATGGATATAACCCTTTTATTGACGAACCTTTTCGAACTTTTTCAATCACGTAATCCTCATAAATTGTCATAGATTTTACCTCATTAGCAATCCCTTTTACTATATGAGCTGGTACTACCACTACTCCTTCTTTATCGCCTACTAGTAAATCTCCGGGCCATACTGCTACATCACCACAACCTATCGGCACATTAATATCCACCGCTTGATGCAATGTAAGGTTGGTAGGAGACGATGCCCTATTATGATATGAGGGTATTTGCATATTTTTTATCTCATTTGAGTCTCTAAAACCTCCGTCTGTCACTACCCCAGCACACCCCTTAACCATTAATCTAGTGACCAAAATAGCGCCTGCAGAAGCGGCTCTTGGATCTTTACGACTATCAAATATTAAAATATGGTCCTTTGGACATTCCTCAACTGCAACTCGTTGAGGATGATCGGGATTTTTGAAAACTTCTAACGTATTGAGATCTTCTCTTGCTGGAATATATCTAACAGTAAACGCTAAACCAACCATATTTGGAAGATTTGGGTTAAGAGGGAATATACCTTGAATAAATTGATTTCGAAAGCCTCTTTTAAATAATGCTGTACATATTGTTGCAACACTTGAATTTAAGTAAGTTTTTTTTATTTCTTTATTTATCATGTGAAACCCTAAAAAATATCTGGTTCTTTAGCAGATTTTCCAAAATTTGTTTCTAAAAAATCAAAGTCACAACCATTATTTGCTTGTGTTACATGATTACTGTACATCCATAACCAACCCCTCCCCGCTTTAGGTTCTTTCGGTTTAATTTTTTTTCTTCTTAAAAATAAAGTTTCTTTGTCAATCAACATATTAATTGAGCGCAATTCGATGTCAATTTCAATAATATCGCCAGTCTCTAACAAGGATAATGGACCACCTATAAAACTTTCAGGAGCAACGTGAAGAATACACGCTCCATAGCTAGTGCCACTCATTCTGGCATCTGATATCCTAACCATGTCTCTAACTCCTTTTTTGAGAAGTTTTTTTGGAATTGGCATCATGCCCCACTCAGGCATACCAGGACCGCCAACTGGACCAACATTTCTTAGCACTAAAATATGATTTTCTGTGACATTGAAATCATCTCTATCTATTATTTCTTTCATTTCAGGATAACTATCAAAAACTATAGCTGGACCTTTATGTTTAAAAAATTTCATATCACATGCAGCTGGTTTAATCACACAACCATCAGGAGCTAAATTACCTTTGAGTACTGCTAATGATCCCTCTTTATAAATTGGATTATCCAATGGACGAATTATATCATCGTTGATAGTTTTTGTTTCAGAAATAATTTTTCTTAAACTTAGGCCTGAAACTGTTATTTCATCTAAATTAAGTTTTTCTCTCAATTCATGCATCAGAGCTAAAATACCACCCGCATAAAAAAAGTCTTCCATTAAATAATCTTTACCTGATGGTCTAATATTAGCAATAAGAGGAATTTCTCTTCCTTTTTGATCTAAATCATCCATTGTCAAATTAACACTAGCTCTCCTTGCCATAGCAATTAAGTGAATAATAGCATTTGTAGAACAGCCCATTGCCATAGCTACAGTAACAGCATTATCAACTGATTTTTCAGTTATTATTTTAGATGGAGTTAAATCCTCCCAAACCATTTCAACAATTCTTCTCCCTACATCTGTTGACATTCTTATGTGGTTTGAGTCTGCGGCTGGAATAGAACTGGCACCTGGTAAGGATAAGCCAAGAGCCTCTGTTATAGCTGTCATGGTACTCGCAGTTCCCATTGTCATACAATGTCCGTAGGATCTAGCAATTCCAGCTTCAACATCTTCCCAATCTTTATTACTTATATTGCCCGCTCTTAATTCATCCCAATATTTCCAACCATCAGAACCACTTCCTAAAAACTTACCTTTAAAATTACCTCTTAACATTGGACCCGCTGGTAAAAAAATCGTGGGTAAGTCTAAAGTTATTGATCCCATTGTTAAAGCTGGTGCCGTTTTATCACAACCTCCCATTAAAACAACACCATCTATAGGATGGGATCTTATTAACTCTTCAACTTCCATTGACAGCATGTTTCTGTAAAGCATGGTAGTAGGTTTTACATACATCTCTGCTAGAGAAATAGCGGGAAGTTCAACTGGAAACCCTCCAGATTGATATATACCCTTTTTAACATCTTCAACTCTCTGTTTAAAATGTGTATGACAAGGTTGTATGTCAGACCACGTGTTAATTATACCTATTAGTGGTTTGTTTTCCCAGTCATCTTTGCTCAAACCCATCTGCATAGCTCTAGATCTGTGACCAAAAGACCTAACGTCTTGAGGAGAAAACCATCTTGAACTTCTTAAATCTTTATATTTTTTTTTAGTCATTTTTACTCTTAAAGGTTTTAATTTAATTATCATAAAATATATTAATTAAAATTTCTCTAAAAAAAATGATTAAGGATGTTTTTTGGAAAATGGTAGGCCTGGAGGGACTTGAACCCCCAACCACTCCGTTATGAGCGGAGGGCTCTAACCAGTTGAGCTACAGGCCTGTATAATTATGATTTCTTCATAATATTTATGCTGGTTTATACAATCACAAATTAACTATGTAAAGAGTAAGTATATAAAGATTTAAACTTAATTTTCTAGAAATGATCTTAATTTTCTTGATCTTGTTGGGTGTTTCAACTTTCTTAAAGCTTTGGCCTCAATTTGACGAATTCTCTCTCTAGTAACACTAAATTGTTGTCCAACTTCTTCTAAAGTATGATCAGTATTCATACCAATACCAAATCGCATTCTTAAAACTCTTTCTTCTCTTGGTGTTAGACTAGCCAATATCCTTGTAGTAGTCTCTCGTAAATTAGCATGAATAGCAGCTTCAAGAGGCTGAACTGCCATTTTATCCTCTATAAAATCTCCCAAATGACTGTCATCCTCGTCACCAACTGGTGTTTCAAGTGAAATTGGCTCTTTTGCAATTTTTAAAACTTTTCGTACTTTATCAAGTGGCATTGAAATCTTCTCAGACAATTCTTCAGGAGTTGGTTCCCTACCTATTTCATGAAGCATTTGTCTGGATGTCCTAACAAGTTTATTGATGGTTTCAATCATATGAACAGGTATTCTGATAGTTCTTGCCTGATCTGCAATCGATCGAGTTATGGCTTGTCTTATCCACCATGTAGCATATGTCGAAAACTTATAACCCCTTCTGTATTCAAATTTATCAACTGCTTTCATTAATCCAATATTACCTTCTTGAATTAAATCTAAAAATTGAAGACCTCTGTTCGTATATTTTTTAGCAATAGATATGACTAATCTTAAATTAGCTTCTACCATTTCTTTTTTAGCTCGAGCAGCTTCACGTTCTCCCCTTTGGATTATTTGTATAAGTTTTTTGTATTCTTGAATAGGCAAACTAACATTATTTACAAAATCAAATACCTGATCACAAATTCCTACTATTTGGTCATTATATTCTGAGGCGAATTTGTCCCAATTTTTTGACTTCCCAGGCTTTATTGCCCAATTATGGTTAATCTCATTACCTACCCAGCTGTTAATAAAATCTTTTCTTTTTACACCAGAGTTCTCAGCCAACCTTAACAAAGATCCTTCTACGTTCGTTATTTGCCTGTTTAGACCATACATCTGATCTATCAGCTCCTCTTGTCTATTATTGTTGAGGTAAATCTTTTCCATTTGTTCAATAAGTAAGATCCTCAGTTCGTGTAATCTTTTTTCAGATCTTGGAACTAAATTTTCACCTTTTCTTAATCTTGCAATTCTTCTTTCACTAAGAGTAAGAATTTCTTTAAAAGTTTTAGCAACTTCATCTATCATTTTTAGAATTTGTTCTTTAATTTCAGCTTCCATAGCAACTAAAGACAAATTAATATCATCTTCCTCATTTTCTTCTTCACTATCATCTTCATTGACATTATCATTATTGTCATTGTTGTTTGTTTTATCTTTTTCTTTATTCTTTTCAAGAATATCGTCACTCGTATTATTGACATCTATTTCATGCATTTTTAATGTTGGATTTAAATGATTTGATTTATCATTTTTGAGATTATCATTTGAAACTTCGGGTTCATTAGCCCCACCATTAATACGGGCATAAGTTGTTTCAAGATCAATAATGTCTCTTAACAACATTGTTCCATCATCCACTTCATCTCTCCATTTAATAAAGGCTCTCATAGCTAGTGGTGATTCATAAATTCCACCAACCATTAACTCTCTTCCAGCTTCAATTCTCTTTGCAATAGAAATTTCACCTTCTCTTGACAAAAGTTCAACTGATCCCATTTCCTTCAAGTACATTCTTACGGGGTCATCAGAACGAGCACCCTCTTCATCAGATAAATTTCCAGCATTTTTATCATCTGATTCTTCTAAAGAAGTTTCCTCTTGCTGGTCAACTATATTTAAGCCCATATCATTAATCGCGGAATGAATATCTTCAATCTGTTCTGAAGAATATTCTCCTGGTGGTAAAGCGGAGTTTAAATCGTCTAAAGTAACAAAACCGTTTACCTTACCCTTTTTAATAAGTGATTTAATAGCTGAATTATTAAGATCTAAAATAGGGCTATCATTTACATTTTTATTAGAATTTCTCTTATTTTCAGTTTTGGCCAGCATACATTATCTCATTTCAATTTTGATTATTCTCAGAAAAACTAATCTTCCTTATATCAACTAAGTCCAATAATTCCTGAAAAATTTTATTTACATTTTCATCATTTATATTATTCAAATTTAAATTTAATCTTGAAGGATAATTACTTTGCATAATATTTTTAATTTGGATAGTAAAACCTTTAGTTATCATATCTTGCTGCAAATCTTTA
>CABYBQ010000005.1 GCA_902517275.1 uncultured SAR116 cluster alpha proteobacterium | reverse complement strand
ATTCAAAATGGCGGAGAGGAAATCGAATTTAATCTCAAACCTAAAAACCTTGGTTTGTTAAAGGTATCAGTTAAATTTAAAAATGGCGTTGGTAATGTTAAAATTGTTACTGAAAATAGTTTTGTTACCAGTGCTTTAAATCAGAATGAAAATTACCTTCAAAAACTTTTTAACGAGCAGGGTATAAATTTAGACTTTTCAGCACAAAGTGAGGGTAAAAAATTTGATTCTAGAAATAATTCGAACCAAAATTCACAAAATAATGATAAAAAAAATTCTACACAATCTGACATTAATATAAAAAATAGTGAAGATGAAAGTGATATCATAGCTAAAAACAATTCATCTAGACATATGATAAACGTGATTGCATAATATAAACAATATAGTAGTGAGAGAAAAATGGCAGAAGAAGTTGAAGAAGAACCAAAAAAGAGTAATTTATTAAAAATAATTATTTTTGTAGTTGCAGGTCTACTACTGATAGTAGTTGGGCTAGGTATTGGTTACTTGATTTTTGGTGGTGAGCCAGAGCCGGATCCTTCTGCAGAAGTAAATCAAATCATTGAAGGTAAAGAAACTGAAAAAAAAGAAAAAGAAAAAAGTGAAAATAACGAAGAAGGTGAAGAAGTTGGGGAAGATGGAATTATAAAGAAGAATGTCAAAGCAATACCAGAAGTTGATAGTTATGAAACAACATATTTTGAATTTCCTGGAGATTTTACAACAAATTTAAAGGGTAGTAGAAAGTTTTTACAAGTTAGTGTAGGAGTTTCTACTCAATATGATGAAAAGGTCATGGAAGTTGTAGACTCTCACCAGTTAGCACTTCGTTCAGAAATATTGTCGACTATAAGTGATTTTACAGAAGAAGATATTTCTGGAAGTGACGGAAAGAAAAAACTTTCAGAAAGGCTAATGGTTGTTCTCAACAAGAAGTTAGAAACACTTAATGAGTTTCCTGGTATAGAAGATGTGTATTTTACTGCTTTCATATTACAATAAAAAAAGGTTGTAGAATTATGTCAAATACATCTCGAAAATTATCATCTGATGAAGTTTCTGCATTGATGGAGGGTCTCCAATCTGGTGAAATAACAGCAAATTCAGGTATCAATAACGAGGTTGAGGTTACAGAATTTACATTTGGATCAGACAATCTAGAACTTCTTGGAGATTATTATGCCTTAAGACTAATAAATGAAAGATTTGCAAGATTAGTAAGAAGTATTTTTTTGCCAATGATCAGAATGCAACCTAAGATTAATCCATTTCCTCCTGAAGTTAAAACTTATGATGAATATAGTGCTGGCCTCAACAGTTTTATGAGTTTAACTACTAGCAGGATAGACGAGTTAAGAGGTTCAATGTTGCTTGTTCTTGAACCCTCTTTTATTAGTGTTTTAACAAATTGTTATTATGGTGGAAAATTAGCAAATTTTCCAACTACAAAAGCTGAGTTTACAGCTACTGAAGACAGAATAATTGAAATAGTTTCAGACGGGATGGGGCAATGTTTACAAGCAGCTTGGAAAGATCTTATGCCCATTACAATCAGGCACCAAGCCAGGGAAATAAATCCTCAGTTTGCTACTCTAGTTGAATCAACCGATTCAGTTATTATTTGCTCTTTTGTTGTACAATTACCTAATATTGACTCTGCTTCATTTGACATAATATATCCTTTGCAAACATTGAAGCCAATTGCATCACTATTACGTTCAAGAGTTCAGTCTGATGTTATTGATGATGATACTAGTTGGAGAGAGCGATTAGAAAAATCAGTGTTAAATGTACCTCTTCCTGTATCAGCTATCTTAAGTGAACCTTCAGTATCTTTATCAAATTTAGTCAAATATAAAGAAGGAGATGTCATTAACCTTCCTCCAGTTGATGGGGTTGATTTTTTTGTAAATGAAAAGTTATTATTTAAGGCTGAAATTGGAGAAACAAACGGTCAAGTTGCAGTTAGTTTGAAAAACAGATTATAATTTAGCAGGAGTTATATAAATGGCAGAAAATGAAACAGCACCAACAAACGAAGAAACCTCTTTAGAGGGTGCTGGGATAGATAATCTTAAGGTTTTAGAAAATATTGAGGTCAAACTCACAGTAGAAGTCGGTTCTACAGAACTGAAAATTAGAGATCTCTTAAGACTAAATGAAGGTTCTGTGGTTGAATTAGAGAGACTAGCAGGTGATCCTTTAGATATATTAGCTAACGGTGTTAAAATTGCTAAAGGGGAAGTTGTTATGGTTGGAGAAAGGTTTGGTATAAGATTTACAGAAGTAACTAATCCTGAAAATCGAGTGCAAAAACTTTAATCTTCAAAATTTTGACAACTTATAATAACAAAATATTTATATAAATCAGTGGTTTATCTTTTTAAGGAATTGGCACCTTTTTTGCTTCTTTTATACAAATATAAAGGAAAGCTAAAATGTCGCAAACAGTTCCAGACTTTACAACTGCAATAGTTACTATTTTATTTTTATTAACCCTAGGTATTATAGCGTTTGTTATAAAGAAAAAAAGTGGTCCCTTAAAAAAAATAATTAAAAATCAAAATAATCTTGAAGTGTTAAATCAATTATCACTCAGGAATGGTTATTTGGCATATGTTCTTAAGGTTGGAGAAGAAAACTTTTTCTTTGTTGGGCATAAGTCTGGAAGAGGTTCTTTAACTCAAATAAATACTAACATATTAAACGAAGAAAATACCAAAAACAAAAAAATTGATAAATTATTATCAAAAAATATTGTTCATAATAAAACTTCACTTCCGGAAAAAATCAATGAGTCAAAACCTCTACAACACGTAAATATATCTGATTTATTAACTGCTCATAAAAAAGGTGGTAGAGATGCGTAAAGCAATTTGTCCTCAACCAATTAAAAGAATTTATTTTTATAATAGGGGAGAAGAAATTATTAATAAATTCAAAAATTTTTGTAAAATCGTATCTTTTTTAGTCACTATTTTTTTAATTAGCGGTCTACCAGTTCAAGCTTTTGGGGAGACAATATCTTCTGGTTTCCCAGCATTGAATGTATCAACTAATGGGGATACTACGGAATATTCTTTCCCCTTACAAATTTTGCTATTGATGACAGCTTTAACTGTTCTTCCTTCTCTAGTATTAGGAATGACCAGCTTTACAAGAATTATAATTGTAATGTCCATACTTCGTCAAGCTTTGGGAACTCAACAGACACCACCAAATCAAGTGTTAATAGCAATTTCCCTGTTTTTAACATTTTTTATAATGGCACCAACTTTTAATAAAGTTTATGAAAATGCAGCAGTCCCTTATATGGATAAAACTCTGCCAGCAGAAAAAGCCCTCGAAACAGCTAGTTCTGAAATGAAACGTTTCATGGTCAAAAATACCAGAAAGACTGATTTAATTATGTTTTCAGAATTAGCTGGTCTAGAAAAATTTGACGAAGTATCAGATATCCCATTTCGAATTGCGTTACCAGCATTTATGACGAGTGAGCTTAAAACTGCATTTCAAATAGGTTTTTTATTATTTTTGCCATTCCTTGTAATTGATATGGTCATTTCTTCTATTTTGATGTCACTTGGAATGATGATGCTTTCTCCAATGTTAGTTGCTCTTCCTTTTAAATTATTACTATTTGTCTTAGTTGACGGTTGGAGTATGACGGTTGGTTCTTTAGTAAGTACATTTGCTGCGGGATAAAAAATGAATTTTGATGAAAATATTAGTATGTTAAGTATGGCCTTTTACCAAGTTTTACTGGTATCAGGTCCCATATTAGCTTTAGCTCTAGGTATTGGTCTTTTTATAGGAATTATTCAGGCTGCAACTTCTATTAATGAAATGACGTTAAGTTTTGTTCCAAAAGTTGTAGTTGTAATGTTAGGCATAGGGTTGTTAGGTAATTTTTTTATGATGGGGTTAGTTGATTACTTTAACTTTATTTTTGACCAAGTTGCTGGTGTAGGACAAAATTAAATTTGAAAGAAATTTATTATGTATGGATCAGAATTAAGTCTACCTGGAGTGAATTTATTCAACTTATACCAGTATCTAGTAATCTTTTTTGTAGCATCATTACGTATTTCGTCATTTTTAATAAGTGCACCATTTTTCTCCTTAGGTGGTATTCCATTGCAAGTAAGAATTGTTGCTAGCATTAGCCTTACAGCCTTTTTATTTCCAGTTATTAAAGTACCTGATATTCAAAATATGCTAGGTTTTAACCTGTTCATACTAATTTTATCAGAAATAGGAATAGGTTTATCTGTAGGATTAATTTTAAATATTATATTTTCAGCCGCAGCTGTTGCTGGTGAAAAGATTGCTTCTACTGCAGGACTTTCAATGTCTAGTATGATTGACCCACAATCAGGCGGACAAACGTTGGTTCTAAGCACCGTTTTAACTTTATTTTTAATTTCGTGCTTTTTATCCTTAGATGGACACTTGTTTATAATCAAAATGTTATTAGAAAGTTATACATATTTACCAATTGGTATATTTTTAAATTTTTCCCAAGTAAGTGAAATTGCCGTTAATACTTTTGGAAATATGCTTTATTTGGCAGCACTTATTAGCTTACCGGTTGTAGGTGGATTATTATTAATACAATGTTCTATTGGTATTATTACGAGATCTGCTCCTTCTCTTAACCTTTTTTCCTTTGGTTTTCCAATAGCTCTAATAAGTGTCTTTATATTTTTGTATGCAGGAGTAGGTCCTATTTCAGATGCATTTTCTGATTTAACAGGAACAGCTATAAACTTGATTTACGAAGTACTTCAATCATCTGATAATGGAAGTTTATAAATGGCTGAAGAAGATAATTCACAAGATAAAACCGAAGAACCGTCTCAACGAAAACTAGATAAAGCAGCTGAGGACGGCCAAGTACTATCCTCAAAAGAAATGTTCGTATTTACAACTTTAATAATGGGCTTGATGGTATTAACATCAATACCTTTTTTTGCTAGAGACTTTTTAAGTCTTTGGAAAATGTTTTTCTTATTTGACTTAAATTATATTATTAACGTATCTCCAATTTCAGGAATGGAGAAATTGATTAAATATGTAATATATATAACTTTAATCATAGGCATTCCTCTAATACTTACAATTCTATTTACCCAAATGGCTGTAGGAGGTATTAACTTTGCTCCTAAGGGTTTTCATTTCAAATCTAATAGAATTAATCTTTTATCGGGTTTAAAAAGAATATTTTCATCAAAAGGCCTAGTTGAATTAATTAAGTCTTTATTTAAAGTCGGGTTGCTAGGTGGAATCACCTATGGTGTCATATACGTTAACATTAAAGATATTATTAATTTGTCAGAACGTAACCTATACAGTGCTTTGTCAAACCTTCTTAATAATTTTCCTCAATTAACAATTGCCTTACTAATAGCTCTAGGTTTCATAGCTATTTTTGACTTTATTTGGCAAAAATACATACATGTAGAAAAATTAAAAATGACAATCAAGGAAGTTAAAGACGAACATAAAGATACTGACGGATCGCCAGAAGTTAAACAAAAAATAAGAAGATTACAAAATGAAATTTCTAATAGAGCTGCAACCCAATCAGCTGCTCTTGACAATGTTAAAGATGCTTCTGCAATAATAACTAATCCTACACACTTTGCAGTAGCCATAAAATATGATGTAGGTGAGACTGGAGCACCAACAATTTTAGCAATGGGTAGAGGAATGATGGCTGAAAAAATAATAAAATTGGCTAATGAAAATCAAGTAACTGTTTTTCAAAGTCCTTTACTAGCTAGAGCCCTTTATTTTACTGGGGAAATAGGCAAGGAAATTTCAGAAAATTTATATTCAGCAGTTGCTTCAGTTTTAGCATATATCTTTAAAATTGAAAGAGGTGAGGAATCTGACTATCCTAATTTTGAATTACCAGATGATATGAGTTTTGACGAATATGGTAAAACAGTAACTGAAAATATGGAGAGAAAGTGAAAAAAAGAAAAACTTTTGGACAGATAATTATTACGGCAATGTTTTTATGGTCAGCACTTTTATGCCATTTTGAAGCAAGTTCGCTCAGAGAAGAGGGCGATTTATCAAACGCAATATTATATTGGTTTTTTGGTTTTACTGCGGTCATGGGAGCATTAAGATTTAAAATTGCTGAATTAATATATGGGTTACTTGAGTTAATAAATAAAAATAAAAATAAAGAATAAAATTAATGATTAACAATAAAAATGAAAAGAAAATAGTTAAATGTAGTGGGTGTTATTATTTCTTTATTACTTATAAGAAGGAACGTCCATGGGGCTGTAAGAAATTTGGTTTTATTTCTAAATCTATTCCTGCGATTGAAGTTTTTAGTACAACTGGTATAGAATGTGCATATAGAAAAGAAAAGAATATATAATTATCATGTTTAGACAATTTTAATGGTTTTATAGGATTTATATAATGGATACTAAAATGGAAGCTGTACAAGAAAGTATTAAATTAGCTTTAGATGCAGCTGATGCGGCTACTGATGTAACCTCAGAATATAATAAAGTTAAAAAAGCTCACGCATTATTGGAGGCTAAAGTGAAACAAATTCATAAATACACTACTGTTGTTTTTTTATCATCTATTATTTCAGGGTTAGTTGTTATAACTGTAAGTGCATTTTTATTTATGCAGTCATCTGACAAATTAACTAATATGACTGAAACAAGTAGAGAGGCTTTAGTTGTTTTTGCAGAAAATGTAGATGGCGTTAATGCATCATTAAAAAATCTTGATGAAGCTATAAAAAAACAAGGTGATTTGTTAGCTGTTAATGAAAAAATGGTAGCTAATCTTGATAAAATTGAAAAGCGTGTCGAAAAATCTAATGAAAATACTATTGGTGAGCTACAATTAATCACAACTACCTTGATAAATGAATTGAGTAAAAATTCAAAAATTAGTGTTGAAAACAACAAAAAACTAAGTGCAGACTTAGCAAAACTTAATCGTTCCAATAGTAAAACTATATCTAAAGCTATTCAGCAAATAAGCAACAAAGCCATATATAAACAGATAGTAGCTAATCAGGCTATACAAGCTCAACAAATTTCTAAACTTGTTAAGCAAAATAATAATGTTTTAGGAAAGATTGCAGATAAAACTAGTAGAATTAAATATCCATAATACTATAAAATTTGTTTTTGTGAGTTTGATTATATGAATGAAGAAATTGAAACTGAAAAAAACTTTTTACAAATTAAGGCTATAAGAACTTCTTCCAATGCATTTGTTATGAAGTTAGCTGAAGGGGATATTATAATAGCTCTTGATGGATTAATAGTTAATAAAAGTTATGATGATTTAACAAAAGAATTGAATGAAATCGAAGACAAAAAAATTCTTACTTTGTATAGAGATGGAGTTTTTTTTAATACTTTTGTTTATGGTTCTTTAGGCGTTATATGTGAAAGTGTCAATTCTGATACAATACCTGATTTAAAAAAATTAGATCCTAATGACTATTTTAATCAAGACGAATTTTATTTTCAATTTGAAGTTTATAAAAAACCCCAAAAAACAGCTATTCTTCTAAATACTTTTCCTACAATTCTTGCAAGTCTTGCCCCACCATTATGGATGTTACAAAATAGATTATGGACTTTTTTATGTATTTCTTTAGTTTTTTATTGGTTCCTTTTAATGATTTCCCCGTGGTTGTTTTTTATTGGTTGGATATTAAAGTCATGGCACGTTGGGAATAGTCAGATCGACATTTTAAGATTTTTTTATAGGATGCATAATTACAGATTGAGCTTGAGTTTTTGTGCAACAAATGAAAAAGAAGCTCAACAGACAGCAAGGCGATTTGATGATAAGGTTGATTTTTATTATTCCTATCTTGAACCTGTTGCATTAGAGGATTGATTTCATTTCATTATGTCAATCGTATCACCCTTATAGAGTTTATCTAAAAAAACTATTTCTATAATATTTTTTGCTACCTCACTTGGCTTTTGAAGTTTTCTTGTATCTTCCCCAGGCATTGCTTGATTTCTCATTTTTGTATTAGTTTTACCTGGATTAATTATGAATATAGACAATTTATTATGTTTATTTTCAGCTGACCATATTTTAATCATATGTTCTAGAGAAGCTTTAGACACTGCATATGCTCCCCAAAATGGTCTAGGTTCAATAGCAACACTTGAAGTTAAAAAACAAGCTTTGGGTTTATGGCTTTTTTTTAAAAGTGCGTCAAATGAACGGATTAGTCGATGATTGCTTATTGTATTTACCATCATTACTTCTAAGAATTCATCACTACTTTGATGGTGTATAGGTCCCAAAGTACCTAGAACGGCAGCGTTAGCAATCAAAATATCTAATCTCCCCCAACGTTTAAATATCTCTATTCCTAGATTATCTAAACCTTTCAAGTCCTTCATATCTAATTCAACTAAAGTACAAGTGCCTCCATTATCAATAATAGATTTCTCAGTTTTCATTAGTCTTGAGGCAGATCTAGCAGTTATTATAGTGTGAACATTTTTCTTTGCCAGCTGTTTTGCAATCTCAGTACCAATCCCACTACTGGCACCGGTTATCAAGGCAATTTGTTTATCTTTACTCATTGATTTTTTTATTTATTTCTAGAATTTCAGAAACATCTATAGGATACTCTCCTGTAAAACAATGATCTGTGAATTGAGGTGTTATAGGGTTTCTTGTGTCAAATCCCATCGCTTTATAAGTTCCAGCCAAAGATAAAAAAAACAAAGATTTTGCTCCAACAAGTTTAGTCATTTCATTTAAATCAGACTGTGATGCAATTAATTCATTATAGTTTGGTGTATCAATTCCATAGAAATCAGGATGCATAATAGGGGGGCATGAAATTCCTAAATGAACTTCTTTTGCTCCAGCTTCATAAACCATTTTTACAATTTTGCTCGCAGTAGTCCCTCTAACTATTGAGTCATCAATTAGAATTACTTTTTTATTTTCTATGCAAGATTTATTAACACTATGTTTAAGTTTAACACCAAATTGTCGTATTGTTTGTGAAGGCTCTATAAATGTTCGCCCTACATAATGGCTTCTTATAATGCCTAGTTCAAATGGTATAGAAGATTTTTGTGAAAAACCTATTGCAGCAGAAACACCTGAGTCAGGGATAGGAACAACTACGTCTGCTGCAACACTATTTTCATTTGCTAGTTGTTCTCCTAGAGATTTTCTGTAAGTGTAAACTGTCTTTTTCCCGACCATGCTATCTGGACTTGCAAAATAAATTCTTTCAAAAATACAAGGTCTTTCAGGAACTCTTTTAAAAGGTTTGATTGATTCAGTACTATTTTCTGTGATTATAATAATCTCACCATTTTCTACATCTCTTGTGTATTTGGCTCCAATCATATCAAGAGCACAAGTTTCTGAGGCTAGAACAGGAGAACCATCTTTTTCACCTAAAACTAAAGGCCTTATTCCAAATGGATCTCTTACTCCAATCAGCTTTTTGTTGGTAAGTATTATAAGAGAATAAGCACCTTTAATTTGTTTGAGGGCATCTATTAGCTTATCAACAAGTTTTTTCTTCTTAGACCTCGCAACTAATTGTAAAATAATTTCTGTATCAGACGATGTTTGAAAAATAGACCCACTTTCAACTAATTTTTTTTTAATCGAATATGTATTAGTTAAATTTCCATTATGTGCACATGCAAAACCACCAATTGCTAAATTTGCAAATAATGGTTGCAAATTTTCGGGCTTAGATTCACCAGTCGTAGAATATCTTACATGACCAATTGCTGTTTTTCCTGGAAGTTGAGATAATATATTGGTATTATTGAAGTTATCTCCAACTAATCCTTGTTTGCGTACTGAGTGAAAGTTATTACCGTCAAAACTAACTATACCAGCACCTTCTTGGCCTCTATGTTGAAGAGAATGTAGTCCTAAAGTTGTTAATACAGAAGCTTCCTCGGTTCCAAATATACCAAATACGCCACATTCATCCATATATCGATCGGTATCTTTACAATACATTAAAAATCCTTAAAGTTTATTTTCTTGTAAATTTTCTTTTTTATTCTGACTATCTTCCGGCTCAACTTGTTCAACAAAATAATCACTTAAAGCATCAGTAGTATTCTTTAAATATTGATAAGTATAAGCTTCTAAAATTAAATCTGGTAATTCTCTTTCTTTGCCTATTAAGTAAATAAATCCTAGATAAAATAAAACAACTATTAATGCACCTCTTAAAGCACCAAATAGGAAACCAAAAACTTTGTCTAAAAATAATATCTCAGAAAAATTGAATTTTGGTGACAACCATTTTGAAATCAGGTGTGATATAAATAAGGTTGCTAAAAAAGGAAAGCTAAATGCAATGACGTCAACTACAATCTTTTGAGATATATACTCAACTAACTCTAATTTAAACCTTTCAAATAAATTATATGCTACAAATAACGAAAAGATCCAGGAAATTATACTAAAAGTTTCTTTTATAAAACCTCTAAATGTAGCTACTATGCAAGAAGTAAGAATAATTATTAAAATTAATATATCGATTATATTAAAGTAGATGTTATGTAAAAATTCCATTAGTTCAAATCATTTATAGTATTTTTATAAATTAAATTAACCAAATCACTTAATAGACTAATAGAGTTATATTTCATATTTTTTTCTATTATAACTTTTTGTTTATTAGGTAAGTAAATTTGATTAAACCCTAGTTTTAATGCTTCTTTGATTCGCACTTCTGGCTGATTAACTTTTCTGATTTCACCTGAAAGACCAACTTCTCCAAAAAAAATACCAGAAAAAGATAAAGGCACATTTTTTACAGATGAAATAATTGCTGCTGCGACAGCTAAATCAGCTGCTGGTTCAAATATTCTAATTCCACCAGCAATATTTAGAAAAATATCCATATTTGATAAGTGAATTTTACATCTTGCCTCTAGAACCGCACATAACATTGAGAGTCTGGATATATCCCATCCAACAATAGTTCTTCTTGGAGAGGCGAGTGTTGATGGAGTTACCAAGGCTTGTACTTCTACCAGAAGTGGTCTGGTTCCTTCCAAACCAGCAAAAATTGCAGTTCCAGATATATTTTTTTGTCTATCTGATAAAAATAAAGCTGAAGGGTTTTTAATTTCTTTAAGGCCATCTCTCAACATTTCAAAAACCCCTATTTCATTTGTAGGTCCAAATCTATTTTTAATACTTCTTAAAATTCTATATTGAAAGTTATTATCTCCATCAAAATATAAAACTGTATCGACCATATGTTCTAAAACACGAGGTCCAGCAATTGAACCATCTTTAGTTACATGTCCTATTAAAATTAGAATAGAGTTCGTTTTTTTTGCAGCAATAATTAATTCTTGGGTGCTTGCTCTTACCTGTGACACAGTTCCTGGGGAGTTGTCTAATTGAGGTAGGTACATAGTTTGAATAGAATCAATTACTAATACATGTTTTTTGCCAACAGAACTTATTGTTGCTGCAATATCAGAGGCATTTGTTACAGAAGCAAATCTAATTTCATTGTTTTTTATACCTAGTCTATCTGCCCGCATTTTTATTTGAGATAAACTTTCTTCACCAGAAACGTATATGCATTCCTGTTTAAGCTTTGATAAATTACCAACTAGTTGTAACAATAATGTTGATTTTCCAATACCAGGGTCGCCTCCAATTAAGGTTACTGATCCAGGTACAAATCCACCTCCAATAACTCGATCTACCTCACTTATATTTGACGTAATTCTTGAATGATCATATTTTTCATCCTCCAAATATTCAAAGCTAATAGTTTGTCCATTTGACTTAGATAAAATACCAGATGGTTTTGTGCTTCTTTCTTCTAATAAAGTGTTCCATTCGTTACATTGTTCACATTTACCTATCCATTTCGGATAAACTGAACCACATGATTGACAAATATATTGTTTATTTGACTTTGCCATTAAATGAATAGCTTAGGATTTGTTGATTTAATAAAGTCTTTAATTTTTGCATTATCAGACTTTAACATTTCTTTGGGTGTTCCTGACCATGAAATAGTTTGCTTATCAATTAAAATTACCTTATCCGCTATTCTACACACTGATGCCATATCATGAGTAATTGTAATTGCACTTCCTCCAACCGTTTTAACAGCAGATTTTATTAATTTATCAATTAAGCTACCGGTTACTGGATCCAAGCCGGATGTGGGTTCATCAAATAATAGTACTTTTGGATTTCCACATATAGCTCTAGCTATTGCAACTCTTTTCTGCATTCCTCCTGAAATTTCTGAGGGATAAAGGTCTAAAATGTCAGAATTTAAGCCTAAATGTTTTATTATTGAAAATGCTAATTCTTTAGCATTTTTGTTAGAAAGTTTCTCTTTATTTCTAACTTTGAAAACAATATTTTCCCAATTTTGTAAAGAATCAAATAACGCACCGTGTTGAAACGTTATTCCTAAATCAAGTAAAATTTTTTCTTTGATAGACCTTTTTAAATTTACCATTTCTTCATTATTTATTTTAATAGAACCTTTGTCTGGTGATAATAAACCAATAATATTTTTTAGAAGTACCGACTTACCAGATCCTGAGGCACCTATTATAGCCAGAGATTCACCTTCAAAAAGTTTAAAATTAATATCATTCAAAACCATAGTTTGATTAAAACTTTTAGAAAGGTTTGTAACTTCAATTATTGTTTTATTGTTTAATTTATTTTCCATTCTTAACCAAAAAATAAAGCTGTTATGATATAAGTACTTGTTAAAATCATTACCGATGAAATTACTACAGATGCAGTAGTAGCATACCCAACTCCTTCAGCTCCTTTGGTAGCATTAAAACCAAAATAGCAGCTTACCATCGATATTATTAATCCAAAGATTGCCGCTTTAACTGTACCTTGAACAATATCTATCAATTGTAAATATTCTACAGTAGCATATAGGTATATACTTGGATTAAATCCTAATTTAAAAATTGCGATTATATATCCTCCTAAAATACCAATTGTGTTACCTAATAGTACTAAAACTGGAATACAAATTAATGATGCAATAATTTTTGGCGCAATTAAGTATTGCATGGGCCTTGTGCCAAGAGTGCCCAATGCGTCTATTTGCTCTGTGACCCTCATTGTAGCTATTTCGGCTGCCATTTTAGCTCCAATTCGTCCAGCAACCATCAGACCTGTTAATACAGGTCCTAATTCTCTTGTTATTGAGGTTAATACAACTCTTGCCACTGTTGTTTCATTATTTAATTCACTAAAACCATTATAAGTTTGGAGAGCTAGAACCATACCAGAGAAAAATGTGGTTAGACCCACTACAGGTAGAGAGAAATAACCAATATCTATGATTTGATAAAGTATTTTCTTGAAATACCACGGTGGTCTAAATATCCAAAAAACGGCAGTTATAAAAAAAATAAAGAAATGACCAATGTTAGATAAAAATTTTAAAAACTTTTGACCTATAGTACCACAAATTTTAAATGTCGAATTAATCAAATTTACTAACCTAGTTTTGTCAAATTATTTTCTAATTATATTTTCTCAATAAGCGGCTACCCATAAGTGTTAAGAGTTCATAGCTTATTAAATCTAATTTATTAAGAATATTTTTAATGTTAGTGTTATCCAATAAACATAAATATTCACCTTCTTTTAATTGTTTTTCTTTTAAGTTAGTGACATCTAAAACGAAGCTATCCATTGTTACATTACCTATAATACTACATTTTTTTCTCTTTATTAAGAAGGAACTATTAGGCTTTAATAATCTTAACCAACCATCTGCATAACCAATACCAATTGTAGCTAATTTAGATTTTCTTTTTGTTATATCAATACCTCCATAAGACACTTTTTCATCAACATTAACGTCTCTTACTTGAATAACAGGTCCATATAAACTTAAGGGAAATTTTAAACTCTTAGAATTTAATTCAATATTGTTACCAAAATTATCAATCCCATACAATCCAATGCCTGGCCTTGTTTGATCAAGGCAAAACTTTGATCCAAGCAATATTCCACCACTATTTGCCAAGCTTAATTTAATATTTGGTATAATTTTAGAAAATTGTAAAATTTTATCTAATTGTTTAAAGTTTTCTTTATCTTTAATTTGATGGGCGTTAGCAAGGTGGGACATTATAAAATCCCATTCAATAAAATTTAATAATTCTTTGTTACTTAGTAATAAGCTAATTTCACTTTGACTAAAACCTAATCTATTCATCCCTGTATCAATATTTAATATTGCTTTGATTTTGTACCCTTGAGCAATAAGTTTTTTTAAATTAACTAATTGATCTAAATTATTAATTATGGGAGTTAGCTTATATTTTACATATGTTTGTTCACCACCTTTAAAAAAGCCTTCAAAAATAGCTATTTTAATGTCTTTACATTTAATTTCTTCTCTTAGTTGGATCCCCTCATTAAGGTTTGCAACATAAAAATAATTACATCCTGCTTTCATCAAAGTCTTGGCCACTTTTATCATACCCACACCATATGAATTAGCCTTAATTACAGCTGCAGCTTTTCCATTAGACGCGTTATTAAGTGCAACCCAATTTGATTTAATATCTTTTAGAGAAATATTTAGAATAGCTTGCATAATAAAAGATTATATATTTTTAAACAATTTTACTAATAAATTTGATGTGGTAATCTATTATCTTGAGCTAAATCCATAAATCTAGTGAATTTAGCTTCGAATTGAACTTGTATTATACCAGTTGGACCATGTCTTTGTTTTGAAATGATTATTTCAGCCTTTCCTTCGGCTGCATTTCTTCTATCCTGCCATTTTGTAAAACGTTCATTAAAACTTTCTTGATTTTCATTATCTCTTTGAGATGGTTCACTTTTATCTAGGTAATATTCTTCTCTATAAACAAACATTACTACATCAGCATCCTGCTCTATTGAGCCAGACTCTCTTAAGTCAGCAAGAATAGGTCTTTTGTCCTCTCTTTGTTCAACAGCCCTGCTTAGTTGTGATAAAGCAAGAATAGGAACATCTAACTCTTTGGCTATTGATTTTAATCCTCTAGTAATGTTTGATACTTCTTGAACTCTTCCTTGAGCTTCACTAGCTTTAGAACCTTGGATTAACTGAATATAGTCAATAATAATCAAGCCTAATCCACTAGTTCTTTTTAATCTTCTTGCTCTTGACGCAATTTGACCAACAGATATCGCTGGAGTGTCATCAATAAAGAAAGGCAAGTTATAAATATCATTCTGTGTTGCAACAAGCTTTGCGAATTCTTTTTCATCAATATCTCCACTTCTCAATTTATGTGAGTCTATTGTAGTTTGTTCGGCTAATATTCTTTGAGCTAATTGTTCAGCTGACATTTCTAAAGAAAAAATTAAAATAGATTCATTTTGACTAGTATTGTTACTTTTAGCAGCATTAAAGCCTATGTTTGTCGCTAAGGCAGTTTTCCCCATTGCTGGTCTGCCAGCTAATACTATTAAATCAGATTTATTTAAGCCTCCTAACTGACGATTTAGGCCTGAAAAACCTGTATCAACACCAGACAATTTACCTTTTCTAATGAAAGCTTCATTTATTTGGTTAGTAGCACTAGTTAAAACAGATTTAAAATCTATTGGACCTGAATTAATTTTATCTTTCTCGGCTAAATTATATAACTTTTCTTCAGTTTCAGATATTTCTTGATCGGGATTTACATCAATTTTAGGGTTTATTGATTTATCAATCAATTCATCAGCAATTCTTATTAAAGATCTCCTGATATAACAATTTTTTATTTCTTCAGCATAAAATTTTGCTTTACTAAGTGATAATACTCCCTCTCTTAGATCCAAAAGATATTTTTCAATATCAAGATCTTTATTTAAGTAAGTATCGTTTAAATAATTTTTGAGAGTTAGGGGATCTGCCAATCGACTTACATCGTTTAGCGATATACAAGCATCATAAATATTTGCATGTAATGGATCAAAAAAATATTGACTATTAAAATTTGTAGGAAGAACTTCTAAAATTTTGTTATCAAATAAAATTGAACCCAGGAGACTTTGCTCAGCCTCAAGATTTTGAGGCATCTTTTTTTCAGGATTATTAATTTTGTCTGAATATAGATTTTCAGAATTAGTATAATTTTCGATTAAACTGTCAACCATAAACCTTTTTCTAATTTACTTTAGTTTCAATAACGTAAAATCTGAATTTGTTTTAATGTTAATAATTAATTAATTTTAACTTTTATTACTTGGTTTGTTCATTATTCAAACTTACTTTTGATGTTTCTATTGATTCACTATTTTCTTTTTTTATTTTTATTAGATCATCTTTTTTATCAAACCTTTTGGCATCTTTCTGAGCTCGCTCTGATCTAATATCTCCACCAGATATTTCAGTAGTTATTATGGCTTTTTTAGATTTGGATTGTTCTTTGGATTCCTCGATAGACCTTGCTATATTTAATTTCAAATTTATAGAGATTTCAGGATGTAATTTGATAGATATATCCTCATACGACAATGTTTTAATAGCCTTATTTAAAACAACTTGAGATTTGTTAATTGAAAGACCGGATTCAGTAACGGCATTGGATATATCCTTTGCAGACACTGAACCATATAATTGACCTGATTCGCTTGCCGCTCTAATGAGAACAACTTCTTTAAAACTGACATTATCAGCTAAACTTTGGGCTTCTTTTTTTCTAGTAATATTTTCGCCTTCTAATTGAGATTTTCTTTCTTCAAACATTTTAATATTTTGTTTTGAAGCAAATACAGCTTTTCCTTTGGGGAGTAAAAAATTTCTGGCATAGCCTGATTTAACTGAAACCAATTCACCCATTTGCCCTAACTTCTCAATACGTTCTAACAAAATAATATTCATTTTATTCTCCTAGTCTAACCAACTACATAAGGCATTAATGCTAAAAATCTTGCTCTTTTAATAGCCTTAGAGAGTTCACGTTGTTTTTTTGCTGAAACAGCAGAAATCCTAGATGGTATTATTTTACCTCTTTCAGATACATATCTAGTAAGAACTTTTAGATCTTTATAATCTATTGCTGGAGTATTAGGATCAGAAAAAGGGCATGATTTTCTTTTTTTCTGATTAGGTTTTCTCAAAGCTTCTCGTTTAATATTAAGTTGTGTCATTTAAACCTTCCTTATACTTCTTCATTAGCTGTTTTAACTGTTTCTGAATTAACTAACTCATTTCTAGAACGATCAGATTTATTATTCATTAAAGGCGAAGGTTTTCCATCGACTGAATTTATACGAATTGTTAAAAATCTAATAATATCTTCATTTAATCTCATTAGTCTTTCATACTCAGCAATAGCATCAGAAGAACCATCGATATTTAAAAGTATGTAATGGCCTTTTCTATTTTTATTAATCTTATAAGCGAGATTTCTAAGACCCCAAACTTCTCGTTTTTTAATAACACCCTTTAAATTTTCAATTATTTTTGTGAACCCTTCAACTAATTCTTCAAATTGATTGGGTGTCAAGTCTTGTCTTCCTATTATAACACTTTCGTATAATGCCATCTTTATCTCCTTATGGCTTTTTGGGATTAATCCCAAGATTAGTCAGTTAAGTTAGATTAACTGGCAAGGAGTGCATAAATAATATATTTTATGCTGGTAATTTAAATTAATGTGCAACATAAATGTTTATTATAAATATGCAATAAATAAATAAACAAATTTCAAGGTTTAGTAGAGATTCAAAATGAATATTATTGTTTTTCCGGGGCAAGGATCCCAAAAGATTGGAATGGGTAAAGAATTATCAGATAACTTTACTGAAGCTAAACAAGTTTTTGAAGAGGTAAACGATGCTTTAAACTTCAACTTAACAAGAGTTATGTGGGAAGGCACAGATAAAGAAATTGCCTTAACTTCTAATGCACAACCTGCATTGATGGCATGTAGTATAGCTGCTCTAAGAGTTTTAAATAAAATTACTAATAAAAATATATCAGATTTAGCATCCTACGTTTGTGGACATTCTCTTGGAGAATATTCAGCTATGACTGCTGCAGAAGTTTTTTCTCTAAATCAATGTGCCATTTTATTAAAATTAAGAGGCGATGCAATGCAAAAAGCAGTTCCAATTGGAAAAGGAGCCATGGCTGCATTGATTGGTGCAAATATTGACACTGCTAAAAAAGTTATAAATAAGGTAAAATGTTATGGAGTTTGTGACATTGCTAATGATAATTCTCAAGGTCAAGTCGTTATCAGTGGCGATATATTAGCAGTTGAAAACGCAATGAAATTTTCCAAAGATTTTGGAATCAAAAAAGCAATTATTCTTCCAGTAAGCGCTCCATTTCATTGTGGATTGATGAGGCCTGCTCAAATAATTATGGAAGGAGCTCTTAATAAATTAAATTTTGAAACACCTCTTGTACCAATTATATCGAATGTAAATGTTTTACCTGAAAATAATCCAGATAACTTAAGAAAAAATTTAATTGATCAAGTTACTGGAACTGTAAGATGGCGAGAGACTATGGAATTTGCAGAAAAGAAAGGTATTAAAAAAATCATAGAATTAGGTAGTGGAAAAGTTCTGACAGGTATTGCTAAAAGAATGATTAAAAACATTGAAACTATTAATATTGAAAATACAGAAGATTTCAAAAATTTTACATAATTATGATGGAGAATTGAATGTTTGAATTAACAGGTAAAGTTGCATTAATAACAGGTGCTACAGGTGGTATTGGAATGTCGATAGCAAAAAAAATGAAACTGAGTGGAGCTAAACTAATTCTCTCAGGGACAAAACAAAATGTTCTAAATGATTTAGCATCAGAATTAGGTGATGATATTAAAACCATTGTTACTGACCTAAATTGTAAAGATGGAATATTAAATTTAGCACAACAAGCTGAAGATAGTTTTGGTCAAATTGATATATTGATAAATAATGCTGGCATAACATCGGATAATCTTTTTTTAAGAATGAGAGATGAGGAATGGGATAAGGTAATAAACATTAATTTATCAGCGCCAATGAGATTAACAAGACAAGTTATTAAAGGAATGTTGAAAAGAAGATCTGGAAGAATAATATTTATAAGTTCCATTGTTGGCTATACTGGAAATGCAGGCCAAAGTAATTATGCAGCTTCAAAATCTGCTTTAGCAGGTTTTACTAAATCAATAGCTTTAGAAGTTGCAAGCCGAGGGATTACTTGTAATCTGATTGCACCAGGTTTTATTTCCACTGCGATGACTGATAAACTTTCTGATGATCAAAAACAAAATATAGTTATAAATATTCCTACTAATAGATTAGGAAATGTTGATGATATTTCACATGGTTGTGTTTACTTAGCTAGTGATGAAGCAAGTTTTATAACTGGTACTACATTACATATTAACGGTGGAATGAATATGATTTAGCATTTTTCATACTAACATGATAATATGCTTGGCATGAATAAATATTTATGTTACTCGAAACGCATAATTATTCAGAATTTATATTAAACTAAAGGGGAATTTAATGAGCGACATAGCTGGCAGAGTTACAAAAATTGTAGTTGAGCATCTTGGAGTTGAAGAATCTAAGGTTGTAGATAGTGCGAGTTTCATAGATGATTTAGGTGCAGATAGCCTAGATACTGTTGAACTAGTTATGGCTTTCGAAGAAGAGTTTGAGTGCGAGATACCTGATGACGCAGCTGAAAAAATTCAAACAGTAAAAGATGCAATAGACTTTATTTCCTCAAATAGTTAATATAATTAAAGTTTCTTACTCGATTAAATATTAGGAGTTTTTGATGCGTCGAGTCGTTGTTACTGGATTAGGCTTGCTAACGCCTTTAGGCGTTGGTGTAGAGCTTAACTGGAATAGACTTATTTCAGGCATAGTTGGCATCAATAAAATAAATGATTTTGACGTTTTAGACCTACCTTGCAAAATAGCTGGACAAATTCCAACGAACCTAGACGATAAGGAAGGTGGTTTAAATCTAGATAATTGGATAGAACCAAGAGAATATAAACGTATTGACAGGTTTATAGCATACGGAATAATTGCAGCTATGCAGGCAGTGGAAGATTCAGGTTGGAAACCTAAAAATGAAAATGAAAAAAATAGAACAGGTGTAATTCTAGGTTCTGGTATAGGTGGTCTTGAGACAATAGCTAAAACTACTGAATTACTTAATCTAAAGGGGCCCAGAAAAGTTAGTCCATTTTTCATACCCTCTGCGCTGATTAATTTACTTTCAGGTCAAGTAAGTATTAGGTATGGTTTTAAAGGACCAAATCATTCGGTTGTGACAGCTTGCTCAACGGGTGCTCATGCTATAGGAGATGCATCAAGAATAATAAAATACGGTGATGCTGACGTAATGGTTGCAGGAGGAGCAGAAGCGGCTTGTTGCCGTATTGGTATGGCAGGATTTGCTGCGGCACGAGCTTTAAGCACTAAATTTAATAATGACCCTATATCCAGTTCAAGACCATGGGATCAAGATAGAGATGGTTTCGTTATGGGAGAAGGTTCCGGTGTTGTGGTTTTAGAAGAAAGAGAACATGCTATTGCCAGAGGAGCTAAAATATATGCTGAAATAAAAGGCTATGGTATGTCAGGAGATGCTCACCATATTACTGCTCCCGCTGAAAATGGTGATGGGGGATTTAGAGCAATGAAATTAGCTTTAAGTGATGCTAAAATAAATAGTTCAGAGCTTGATTATATCAATGCTCACGGAACTTCTACTCCACTTGGAGATATGATTGAATTAAAAGCAATAGGAAGATTGCTTAATCAAAAAATAGAAAATATAAGTATTAGCTCAACTAAATCAGCAACTGGACATCTTTTAGGTGCTGCAGGCGCGATAGAGGCCATATATTCAATATTGTCAATTATAAATCAAACTGTACCACCTACTAATAATTTGATATCGCCTGATAAAGAAGCAACAGGGTTTGATTTGGTTCCAATCCATTCAAAAAAAAGAAATATTAAAAACGTATTATCTAATTCATTTGGCTTTGGTGGTACAAATGCTAGCTTAGTAATCAGTTGTTCAGATTGATATTAAGAAATAAACTTCTTCTTTTAATAATTTTTAAAGTTTTTTTGATATATATTAGTTATTTCTATGTAGAAAAAGTAAAAATACAAAAAATAGTGTTTCAAGATACCTATTATTTTCTTAAAAAAAACACAAATCAGGAAAAAATTTTAAAACAGCTTAAGCTTAAAAAAATTAACATAGAGTATTTTAAATGGAGAATTATATCTTTAATTCGAGATGATCATTTTGTACCTAAAGCTGGCGAATATTTAATTAAAAAAAACTCTACAATACAAGACATACAAGACATTTTTCAAAATGAAAAAACAATTATAAGAAATTTTAAACTTATTGAGGGAACAACTTCAGACAATTTAAAGAAAAGTTTACTTGAAAATCCATATTTGTCGGGAAAAATAAAGTCTTTAAAGGAAGGTATATATAAACCGGATACATATTATTTTAAATATGGGTATTCTAGAAATAAATTATTAGAACGTATGAAGTTAGCTCAAGACAAAATTTTAGATAATATTTGGAAAAACAAACCTAAAAATTTTATTTTAAAAAATAAAGAAGAATTCCTAATTTTAGCATCAATTATACAAAGTGAGACTAGTAATTTAAATGATAGTAGACTTGTTGCAAGTGTATTTATTAATAGGCTAAAAAAAAATATGAAGCTACAATCTGATGTAACTTTGGCGTATGGCTTTAATATAAACGGTCAAAAAATTACAAAAAACATGTTGAAATCAGATAATCCTTTTAACACATATTTTCACAAGGGTTTACCCCCAACCCCTATATCATACCCAGGTGAGAACGCATTGAACTCTCTAAAGTTTGTTGAAAAAACAGATTTTTTTTATTTTGTAAGTAATGGTAGGGGAGGGCATAGATTTTCTAAAACATATGGTTTACATAAGAAAAATATTAAGTTATGGAAAAATATTACTATTAAGGATTAATAATGAGTAACAATATCCGAAGAGGTTTTGTATTAGTAATTTCTTCGCCCTCGGGTGCAGGTAAAACAACTATTTGTAAAAAAATCATTGAAGAGGTTGATGGTATTGACCTTTCTGTTTCAGTAACCACTCGTCAAAAAAGAAAAGATGAAATTAATGGTAAAGACTATTTTTTTAGAAGTGAAAAAGAATTTAAAATCTTGGAAAAGAATGAGGAATTTTTGGAAAGTGCCAATGTTTTTGGTTTTTCTTATGGAACCCTAAAAGAAGAGGTTGTTTCAAAAATTGAAAAAGGAATTGATATTATTGTAGATATAGATTGGCAGGGCACAAGACAGATACAAAAAAATTTATCTAATGATATCGTCAAAGTATTTATTTTACCACCATCAATTAAGGAACTTGAAAATAGACTTGGTAAAAGGGCAAGCGAAGATAAAAAAAATTTTTTAAAAAGAATGTCAGAGGCTAGAAAAGAAATAAGCCACTATACTGAATATGATTTTGTTATTATAAACAATGAAATAGAGAAATCTGTTAGTCAGATTAAATCAATTTTGTTTTCTGAAAGATTACGAAGATTTAGACAATTAAATTTAAATAAAGTAGTTGATAATCTTAAATGAAATTTTCTATTATTTTAATATGATTTTTTAGCTATTTTACAAAAATCTATAATAGATAAGTTTTCGGGCCTTAGATTTGGTGAAATATTTAGCTCCTTTAAAATTATTTGCCCATTGATTTTCTTTAAACTAGTTTTAATCATCTTACGCCTTTGACTGAAGGCCATCTGTGTGATTTTTTCAATGGATTCGAAAGATACATCATACAAGGGTTTATGTAATGGTTTTAATTGTATTACACTTGATGTAATTTTTGGTCTAGGTATAAAAGCCTCGCTTGGGATATCAAATAATTTTTTACTTTTTGTCAACCAATTCGTTAAAATTGATAATCTACCATAATTTTTAGATCCCTGTTTAGCTATAATTCTATCTGCAACTTCTTTTTGAAACATTAAAGTAAGCAAATCAAAATGTCGAATATGTTTCAACCATAACGTTAACATTTTTGTTCCAGAATTGTAAGGTAGGTTTGCTATGACCTGTCTTGGTGATTCACCTAACTCCCATATAGGATAATGAAGAGCATCATCAGTAATTATGATGAGATTATCTTTATATATTTTCTTAATGTCATTTAACATTTTTTCTGATTGTCTATCTTTATCAATGGTATAAAGAACAGTTGGTTTTTTCTTTAAAATTGATCTAGTTAAACCTCCTGGACCTGGGCCAATTTCAATCACAGTAGGACAAATTGGTTCAGAGTTTTTTACAATCTTGTCGGTAAGGTTCAAATCAAATAAAAAGTTTTGGCCAAGAGATTTATTAATTCTTACATTATTTTTTTTTAAAGTCTCCTTTATAGTAGGTAATTTTAAATCATTATCATCCATTATTTTTATTTATACTCATTTCATACGCAAGGTTTATTGCTGCTATTAAACTATCAGGGTTAGCAATATTCTTACCTGCAATATCAAATCCAGTACCATGATCAGGTGAAGTTCGAATGAAATCTAAGCCCAGAGTAACATTTACTCCATTAAAAAAATCTAAGGTTTTGATAGGTATAAGAGCCTGATCATGGTACATACAAATAGCAACATCATAAACTTTTCTTTTTTCAGATGAGAAAGCAGTGTCTGCCGAAATAGGTCCTTCTAAAAAACAATTTTGCTTTTTTTTGGCTTCACTAATTGCTGGAACAATTATTTTTTTTTCCTCATCACCTATATCTCCATTTTCACCTGCATGAGGATTTAATCCCGTAATAATTATTCTAGGTTTAGATATATTAAATAGAGAAACCAAGCTTTCTTGTGCTATACTAATTGTAAGCTCAAGAAGATTTTTTGAAATAAGCTTTGGAACATTTTTCAGAGGAACGTGAATTGTTAATGGGATTGTTTTTAGATCTTTGATGACTAACATCATAACTGGATTTTTTTTGTATTTTGATAGTGAAGCTAGAAAATCTGTATGTCCTTGAAAATTAAATCCTGACCTGTGCATCATATTTTTACTTATAGGATTTGTAACAATAGCAGAAGCAACACTATTCATTTCAGTTTTAACACATGTAATAATTGAATCTTTTATAAAAGAAGCATATTTAGTATTACGATTTCCAAATATATTATCATCTGGTAATTTTATAGAAAGGATGTTTAAAAAATTTTCCTTAAAGTCAGAGAAGTTAACTTTGTCTTTAATTTCATTTAATTGAATTTTACTTCCAATACTTTTTTTACAATCCTCAATTATTTTTGAATTACTTACAATAACGGGTTTTACGTTTTTATTCATTTTAGAGTGTTGAATTGCTTTAATAGTAATTTCAGTTGAAATACTGTTGGGATCACCTGCGGAGATAAGGATTACTTTTGTTATATGTTTCATTTAAACTATTTATTTATTCAATTTTTTTTTGTGAGATATTGTTGCTTCCTTATGTAGACGTTTTAAATATCTTTCACTTATGATTAAATAATGTTTTTGCATCATTTTATTTTTCGACTCTAGAATTGTTTCTTTTTCTGGCTGAGGTTTTATAACATCACATATAATGTAGGTATATCCATAATTACCAAAAAATATTGGTTGTGATATTTTATATAATTCAATGTTTTTAATAACATTTTGTATTTTTGTGCTTATGTCTGCTATTCTTGATTTGATAATATTTATTCTGTAATTTGTATTTTGGTTTTTAATTGTGTTTAAATTTTTACAGCTTTTTTTACTTGTTAACAAATCTTTAACTGCATACTTTATTTTGTTATAAGCGACATCTTTTCTTTGAAAGTTTATGGGAAATTTTATTTGCCCGAGTATAACATTTGACTCATTTTCGCTAATTTTCCCGTCTACTCTTTTAGCAAGTATTTTAATAATTTTAATTTTATCTTTTGTTGGAAAACTAATAACATCACCTTCATTTAAATCAAATTTTTTTGATCTTATATATCTTGGTAAATTTTGATAATTTTTCCATCCGACTTTTCCTTTAAACTTTGCTGAGCTACTTATAGAAACTTGCTTTGCTAAATCTAAAAAATTAACCCCACTCTTCAAAGCAGATTTAATTTGATTTAATAAATTTAGATTATTATTTCTATTTATTACTATTTCTGCTAAATCATAAAGATCTTCAGTTTTTCTATTTTTTCGATCTTCAATATCATTTTCAACTATATTGTTAAGTTTTAATAATTGATCCTTAAATTTATTTTTTAGAACAATACCCCACACTAATTGAGATTCGTATTTTTCTAATAATTTAGCTTTTGGTATAGATAAATAGTTTATAAATTTGTTTAACTTATCTTTAGAATTGTTAAATTCACTTAAAAGTATTTGATTGGCTTTAGGGGTAACAATTTCAATAATATTGTTATTTATTTTAAGACCAGCAGATAAAATAATTTTTTCGTTAATTAGAGAATTCAATGCTTGACTATAATAGTTTTGTAGCTTTTTAAAATCAGTATTTTTTTCAATTGAAAATGAAATCATTTTTGCACGATTAATAATGTCATTTTTTGTAATTGGTATTTTATTAACAGTAGTTACTACAAAATTTTCGCTGCCAAATGCGTTGTTAAGAAAAATATTACAAAAAATAATATTTATGATTATTAATAATTTCAATTTTAAAAATTGTTTAATGATCTTGTTCAATTTTAATCCTTTTACTTATTTTTCATTTTGGCTTCATCGATATCACTGGTTAAATAACAACCTGCGAACAAGCCAATTAGAGTCGGTCCAAATCCCGACAGTAATGGCGGTAGTTTTTCTGAGGAACCTAAAGCAAAGATGAAATCTCCAATAAAATATAAACTAAATCCAGCAACTAGTGAAAGTGAAACAATACCAACTTCGATTTTTCTTTCACTACTCCTTAACATTAAGGATGCCGAAAGTAAAATCATTGATATAATCAAAAAAGGTTGGCATATTAATTTAAAAAAGTGTAATAAATATTTTGACGTATTTAATCCATATTGTTGCAATTGTTTTAGGTAACCTGGAAAATCAAATACAAAAATTTTTTCAGGTTCTATAGTTGCAACGTTTAAGTTTTTTGGATTCGATTTTATATAAAATGTTAGTCTGTTAAATATTTCTAATCTTGAATTATTATTTGTTAAACGACCTTCAAACAAATCTAGCTTTTGTTCAGAAAATACTGCTCTATTTGCAAAGATTCTTTTTTCAAAATTTTTATTATGGTCATAAACAAATATATTTACATCTAATAAAGTGTTTAAATTTTCGTTTATTTTACTTGCATTTATTAGTAAGTATGAATCCTTTGAAATTTGTTTAATCCAAAAACCTTTTGTATCAAAAGATAATGATTTTAAATTTTTTGTGCCAAAGAAAATGGTTTGTAGATTATCATATTTTTTACTTAAGAGAGTTGCAAAAGGATTTAATATTACAATAGAAGCTAGGCCTATTAAAAAAAAAGAGACTAATATTGGAAAAAGTATTTTCCAAAGAGAAATCCCAGACGTTTTACAAACAATGTAATAGTTTTTTTTTCGCCATTGATAAAAACAAGCTATTGATCCTATCAAAGCAGCAAATGGTAAGATTTTTTGAATATTCCCACTTATCTTTAATAAAGCCATATTTATTATGTCGAAGACCTCAGCTTTAACAAGATGTCTAACAGCTGCTTTGTTCGAAGATCGTCTAAATAATTCTATAAAATCAATAAAAAAGATTAATATTACAAGAGCAAACAAAGCAAATAAAAAATATTTTAATATATCCTTAGTTAAATATTTATAAAGAATTATAGGTTGATTATTTGTTATAAACATCGAATATTAACCATTTAATTAGGTTGATTTTTATTAGTATTTATTTTTTTGCTCAATGAAATAAAGCAGAAAAATATAACAGAAATTGGATATAAATACATTAATGGTAATAGAGATATATCATTGTGAACTGCATTTTTCAAAATAATACTCAAACTTTGTACTATGAAAACTAATCCAATCGCAAAAGTCTTTTTATATGTATTAACCAATCTTGAATAATTATTATTAAGTATTGTTAACATTACAATTAAAGTGAAAATAATAGGCATAAAAAATACAGTGTTTCTTGTATGAGCTTCTGCTAATAATTTTCCTTGATTTGCAAGCTTTTTTTCTGCTTTTTTTAATAATTCGAAAAAACTAAATTCATTATACTCAACAACTCTATTACTTATGGATTTATTTTTATCTTCTTGCACTGTTAAATTATAATTGTCAAAATTTAAAATTGTTGACCGACCCTTTTTATCAGTTGAAATTCTAGTTCCATTGATCATTCTCAAATTTATACCATCGTCAATTAACACACTCCCACTTTTCGAAAAATATTCGACTATATTTGAACTATCAGTTTTATCTTGGATAAATATTTCTTCAAATAAATTACTTTTAGTAATTTTACCTATAAATATTGTTTGATTTTTATTAAGATTAATAAAAACATTATCCTTAAAAATAACTTCCTGACTACTATTTCTGATTTTATTCTGTAACAACTTAAAGTTTGTATAGGTATTTGGTAGAATAAAATGGGATATTGTTAGTAAAGTTACAGATGAAACTATAGCTACCAAAAGTGCTGGTTTAGTTATATTTAAAGGACTTATTCCGGCTGATTTCATTACAATAATTTCTTTATCGTTTTGCAGTCTTAAATAAGAAATCATACAACCAGCGAAAGTACCAAAAGGTAAAGCTATTATTAACCAACTGGGCATACTATATAATGATAAAATGAAGAAATCTGAAAGATTGGCTCCTTTTTCAATTATTAAATTTATGCTTCTGAATGATTGACTTAACCAAATCACTCCTAAAAGCACAAATGTTGAAACAAAAACACTTTTAGAAGTTTGTTTAAATATATAGCTTGTTAAAATCATAAATAAATATTATCAGAAAAATTATAATTAATTATTTTAAAATATTTTTATTAATATATCTTGTTTATGTTAATACGAAAGTTCTGTTTTGATTAAAGGAAAAAATATGTCTGTTAATAGTAGGTTTATTAAATTTAAATGTGAAAATAAAAATGATAATTTGAAATTCAATAACAATAACATTGTAAATGTTTTATTCTATTCAAAAACAAATCTTTTATTATCGAAAGACTTTTCTAAAGATAAAAGTCTAGCTACTTTTTTACAAAAAATGATTGAAAATAATTCAGCAAACATTTTTATGGTTAGGTCTGAAAAGGGCATGTTTCTCTTAATTAAGAGAAAAGATCATAACACCGACTTAAATCATAAATATTTAGAAGACCTTGGTGGAAGTATATTTCAAAAGACTAAGTCTATAGGATGTTCTGAAATTAGAATTTTTGAAAATAGTCTGGACATAAATAAACAAATTGCCTTAGGCATTTTATTAGGTTCATACAAATTTGCTAATTATAAAAAAAACATTTCAAAAGACATTATTGATATAAAAAAAGTTACATTTATTTGTAATGAACCAAAAAAACATTCTCAAAATATTCAAGAGATTAGAAATATTGCAACTGGCGTTTTTACCGCTAGAGATCTTGTCTGGCAACCACCAAACATACTTTACCCGTCAAGCTTTGCTGATGAATGTAAAAAACTTAAGAAAATTGGTGTTAAGGTTACTATATATAATGAAAAACAATTAGAAAAACTCGGTATGCAAGCTTTATTAGCAGTTGGACGAGGCTCAAGAAAAGATAGTAGAGTTGTTGTTATGGAATGGTCAGGTGCAAAAAAAGTAACCTCTCCTATGGCTTTTGTTGGTAAAGGTGTGTGTTTTGACTCAGGTGGACTCTCTTTAAAACCATCAAAGTCAATGGAGGACATGAAATGGGATATGGGTGGAGCAGCAACAGTAACAGGATTAATTGAAGCTGCTGCATTATCTAAAGTCAAACAAAATCTAATTGGTGTAATAGGACTTGTTGAAAACATGCCTGATGGTGATGCACAAAGACCTGGAGATGTTGTTAAGTCACTATCAGGTCAAACAATTGAAGTTTTGAACACAGATGCAGAAGGAAGATTAGTATTAGCCGATATACTTTCTTGGACTGAAAAAAAATATAAACCAAAGTTTATGATAGATTTAGCTACATTAACTGGAGCTATGATAGTTGCTTTAGGTAATACAAGGGCAGGATTGTTTTCAAATAATAAAGATGTTTCTAAAGCTATTTTTGATGCTGGTGAGATCACTGGAGAAAAAGTTTGGGAAATGCCTATGGATGATGATTATGATCAATTAATAAAAACAGAGATTGCGGATATGAAAAATATTGGAGGTGCTGGTGCAGGATCTATTACAGCAGCTTGTTTTTTAAAAAGACATGTGGAAAAAACCCCATGGGCTCATTTAGATATTGCTGGTGTAACATGGAAAAATAAATCTACACCTTCAGTTCCTTCTGGTGGTGTGGGATGGGGAGTTAAAATGTTATACCAACTAGTTAAAACTTATTAATAATTTTGATGTAAAACATTAAAAATTTTTTTTAAAAGACATTGATTTTTTTCTCCAATACATATACTTAATTCCTTTTTGGAGAATAATATGACAATTGAGAATACCTTATCAATAATTAAACCAGATGCTACAAGACGAAATCTAACTGGTTCTATAAATGCTAAATTTGAACAAGCTGGTCTAAATATAATTGCACAAAAAAGATTACAATTGACGAAGGATATGGCTCAAAAATTTTACGAAATTCACAAAGATAGGCCATTTTTTAATGATTTAGTTGATTTTATGATTTCTGGACCTGTTGTTACTCAGGTACTTAGAGGTGAAAATGCTGTAAAGGTGAACAGAGAAGTTATGGGAGCAACTAATCCAAAAGACGCAGAAAAAGGTACAATCAGAAAAGAGTTTGCAGAGAGCATAGAAGCAAATTCTGTTCATGGCTCTGATAGTCTTGAAAATGCAAAATGTGAAATATCATTTTTTTTTGCAGAGATTGAGTTAATCTATTAATTTTTAAACTAAAAAAATTGCCATTAATGCAACAATCGCAATCACAATTACTGTGCTATAAGTAGTATATTTTAAAAAATTTTCGTAAAATAATTTATGTTCTTCTGTTTCTTTGTCAATTTTATTACTCACAACTCACTCCTTAAGTTTATAAATATTAGTCATAAAGCAACCTGATTAATTTATATAATATAAAATTGCTTAAAAATATTAATAATTTAAATGCATTTTAACAAAAATTAAAGTTTCCATCCATCAAATAAAACACTTCTATTCGATATGTTTTCTATCATTCTACCAATTATAAATGAATTATAACCAGCCTCGTTTAAGTTCGTCATTACTGTCTCTTTGTCTTTTTTATTTACAAAAATTAAAAGTCCAATTCCGCAGTTGAAAGTTTTTGCTAACTCAAAAAGCGAGATATTAGCTTTGCTTTGGAGCCATTTAAATAACGGAGGAAGTTTATAATTCTTCATATCAAATTTTATTGATAGATTGGAGTTAAATGCTCTTGGAGGATTTTCTATCAAGCCTCCACCAGTTATATGACTTATAGACTTTATCTCATGGTTTTTATTTCCTGCTAAAAATGCCTTAGTATATAACATTGTAGGCTCCATCAATATATCAGCAAGTATTTTTGTTTTATCAAATTCAGCTTCTTGAAATATATCAATTGAATAAGCTTTTAGTATTTTTCTGACTAGTGAATACCCATTAGAATGAATCCCACTACTTGACAAGCCAATAACATAATCACCACTCTCAACTGAGCTTTTTTTAAAAAGGTTATTTCTTTCTACAGCACCGACACAAAAGCCAGCTAAGTCAAAATTGTTATTTTCATAATGCCCAGGCATTTCAGCAGTCTCACCTCCAATAAGAGCACATTTAGATTGCTTGCAGCCTTCTGCTATTCCTTTAATAACTTCTATAGCTATATTTTTATCTAATTTACCTGTAGCATAGTAATCCATGAAAAAAAGTGGTATGGCGCCTTGTGCTAATACATCATTTGCACACATGGCTACTAAATCAATCCCAATATTAAAATATGACTTAGTCTTAATAGCTAATTTTAATTTAGTTCCAACTCCATCTGTACTGGAAACAAGAATGGGATCTTGAAAACCAGTTTTTTTTAAATCAAATAATCCACCAAATCCTCCTAATTCACCTGTAGTTCCGTTTATTGCAGTACCTTTTGTTATATGAGAAATTTCAGAAATAAGATTATTTCCTTCATCGATATTCACACCTGAGTCCAAGTAAGTTATTGATTTATTGGTCATGTTATTTGGTTTTTTTACCATTTTAATGTCATTTTGGTGTAAGAAGTCATTACAAATAATACTTAATGAAAAATTATTCTTAGATTTATATATTGATATATCGATGTTATACTTACATATCAATCAAAAAAGTCAGGTACTAATTTAATGCCGCCTATCTACTTAAAAACAATTCTTACTATAATATTAAAATCATTTTTTTTTGTTTCTACACCTTTTGCCTCAACAAATGAAGATTGTCAGAATTCATCGTTTTATGTAAGAAATATAAACGTTGATTTAACAAAAGCATCAATTAATGAAGCTAGGTTTCAAGCCGAAAATAAAGCAAAATTATTAGGTATAGGAAGGCTGATTAATAGACTGATTTTAGACAATAATAATGTAAAATTTAAAAAAAATGAAATTTCTACTTTAGTTGATTATTTAAAAATTAATAATGAAGCTAATAGTGATAAGAGATATTTAGCCAATTTTGACATTTGTTTTAATAGAAACTTTGTAATTAATTTTTTTCGTAAAAATAAGCTAAAATATTCTGAAACTTACAGAGAACCTATTTCTATTCTCCCAATATTTAAAGGGCCTAGAGGATTTGTAATGTGGGACGAAAAAGATGAATGGTATAAAAAGTGGAAAAAAAATCTAAAATTAGTTGACGGATTAGTCAAATTTAAACTTGCCCAAGGTAACTTTCAGTTAAATAGAATTTTAAGCGCTAATCTTCTATTAAATTCTAACAAAAATCTTATTAACAAATTGATTGAAAATGAAAAAACTAATTCTTTATTACTTGTAATAGCTGAACCTATTTTGCAAACAAATGGAAAAACTTATTTAAATACCTATGCCAAATATTACAATCTTAATGGAAAATTAGTCAACACAGTTTATAGAAATAAAACTCCTCTTAAAAAAATCTCTTCTATATATAATATCGATCCAATTCTAATTACAAAAGAGATACTAAAAATAATTAGTTCAATTGAAAAAAACTGGAAACAAAATAATTTAATTGATACTAGCATTTTAAATGAAGTAGATTTAATAATACCAATTACTTCTATATTGTCTTCTAAACTTCAAAATGAATTATTATTTAACGATAAAAAAGTATATGTGAAATCAACTGAAGGATTTCTTGATACAGGACTACTTGAAATAGAAAATGAAATTATTTTTTATAAAAATAAAACATTTAACAGTTTTCAAAATATTACAAGAAGTATGTTTAGCTCTTCAAAGCAATTGAAATATGAAAAGAATATTGCTGTTAATCAGAAAGATATAAGTATTTGGCCTATGGTTCTAAAAAAATTAGAAAATTTACCATTTGTTATTGAAGTTATGGTAGTTTCTATCACAGACAAACGAGGTAGAATTATAGTTAAATTCATGGGAAATAAAAAAACATTTTTTCAGGCTGCAAATGAAAAAAAATTAACATTCAAGAATTTAAATTCTAGACAATATACGCTTGTTTATTAAGCAAGACTGAGGTTTACAATATGTATGACTTTTTTAAAAAAAATTATCTTTATATATTTATAATCTTATTATTATTTATAACGATATACTTATTCGAGGTTTTAACTCCATTTGTAATAGCTTTTATAATTGCTTATTTAATAAATCCATTGAAAATAATATTTGATAAATACATGAATAAAACATTTTCAAGTTTTTTATCTGTAATAATTTTTGTTTTAGGTTTTCTCTCTGTTTTAATTTTAATTTTACCAATTATTTTACATCAAATACATAATTTTATTACTGTTTTACCGGAATACGTTAGTTATGCTAAAGATCTTATAATAGAAATTAATGATAAATATTTATTTAGTGAAAAAATTAAAAATATAGATTTTATAAGTTTTTTTAAACCATTATCTAGTAATATTATTACCTCTGGTAATAATTTAATAACTAATGGAATAGAAGTTTTTAATGGTGTGTTCAATATTGTATTAATATTTATCATAACCTTTTATATGAGTTTGCAATTTAATAAAATAAAACTTTTCTTATATGATTTTGCAGATAAATCTCATTTTGAAGATTTCCCAATTTTAATAAAAGAGATAGATGAAGTTTTATCAAAATTTATACGTGGACAAGGTTTAGTATGTCTTACTTTATCAATTTTTTATGGAATAGCATTATTTTTGGTAGGTATGAAATTTGGAATTTTACTTGGTATTTTTGCAGGGATTATATCTTTCGTACCTTTTATAGGTGCTTTTTTAGGAGGAGGGCTTACTATAATTTTGGGTTTTTCACAATTTGGGTTATCATTTGAGTTAACAACATTATTATTAATTTTCGTATTTGGACAATTACTTGAGAGTTATTACTTAATACCAAAATTAGTTGGAGATGCGATAAATTTGAGTCCAATTTGGATTATATTTGCCTTGTCAACAGGGGCTTTTTTGTCAGGTTTTGTTGGAGTGTTGGTATCTCTGCCTGTTGCAGCAGTTTTAGGTGTTATAGTTAGATACTACTTTATAAAATTATCTTAATAACATTAGTTGTATGACTTCAAAAATAAGAAATATCAATAAATATACTTTTAATAAACAAATGGCACTGCCATTAACTTTTAAAACAATAAAGAATAGAGGAAATTTCATTATTTCAAAATGTAATGAAGAAGCTGTTACGTTTATAGAAAATTCATCTTTTTGGCAAAACAAAAGAAAAATTAATTCTATTCCAGCAGCTATTATCTTTGGACCAAAAGGTTCAGGTAAAACACATTTATCCCATATATTTAAAGAACGTAACCGGTGTGAATATTTATCTTCTTTATCTAGTTTTAATTTAGATAGAATAGAAGAAGGTAAAAAATTTATAGTAGATGATTTTATTCCTGGTGAAAAATATCCATCAAAATTAGTTATGCATTTTTTAAATAGAGTCACATATCAAGACGGTTCAGTTTTATTTTTATCAAATTTATCACCTTCAAAGATGGATTGGAAACTTGATGATTTAAATTCAAGAATACGTAGTTTAATTTGTAGTGAAATAAAGTTACCAGATGATGTGCTCTTGTATTCCTTTATGGTTAAATATTCTAACGATAAAAAATTATTTATTGATGACAAACAACTTATATATATATTAGAAAGGATAAACAGAAATTTTGATAGTGTTATTAAAGTAATTGATAAACTTGATAATCATTCTTTAGAAACGAAAAAAAAAATTAGCTATAAAATCATAAAGTCTATATTAAGCGAAATTTAATTATAACTAAAAACTTATTTTTTTTACTTTATAATTTTCAATTGTAAATCCTAATTTACCTTCTAATAATAAATCAACAACTTTACCAAAAACATCATACCGCCATCCTTCAAAAACCTTTAGTCCTTCTCTTTTACCATCTAAGATAGATTTAAGATCATCTGTGTCAGCAATTAACTTTTCAGCTAATCCACTTTCTTCAGAGCAGTATACGAGTAAAAGTTTTAAAAAATCTAAACTACATTTATTTACGTTAGATTTTTTATTAAATTTAGTAGCTTTTGGCCAAGTATTAGGATGGATCTTTTCTGCATCTTTAATTATTTTCACTATTTCATTTAAATCACTTACAGAGACATTTTTAGACATACCTCTAATTTTATTAAACAAATCGATTTTATTAGGTTTAAATAGAGATATATTTACTAAAGTTTCATCTCTAATCAATCTATTTCTAGGAATGTTTCTTTCTTTACATTTATTTTCTCGCCACTTTGCTAAAATTTTAAGTATATTTAATGTTTCAGATTTAGAGTATTTTATTTTAATTCTTTTCCAAGCTTCTTCTGGATTTACATTGTATAAATCTTTTTTGTAAAGTTTTTCAATCTCTTTACTAACCCATTCTTGTCTGCCAGCGTCAAGAATTAATTTATTAACTGATGGAAATATTTTCATCAAATGAGTAACATCTGAAATTGCATAATCTAATTGACTTTTTGTCAGTGGCCTTTGTAACCAATTTGTAAATTGATTTTCTTTATTAATTGATAAGTTTAAAAACTTGTCCACTAACTTCTCATAACCAACTTGGTCACCTAATCCACAAAACATTGCAGCTATTTGAGTGTCATAAATTGGCTTGGGTATTTTACCAGTTAAATTCAAAAAAATTTCTATATCTTGCCTTCCAGAGTGAAAAATTTTTAAAATTTTTTCATTTGAAAGTAAATCCCATATTGGATTCATATCAATTCCAGAAAGTGGATCAATTGCAGCTGCAAAGTCTTCACCTGCGATTTGAACCAAACATAATATAGGATAGTAAGTGTTATCTCTAATAAATTCAGTATCGATTGCTAATACTTTTTGTTTTAAACATTTATTAATAAATTCTTTTAATGTATCATTATCTACAATTATTTTATTTATTTTGACCATACTTAACAATCTAACTTATTTCTTCTGAAAATATTAAAATATTAAAATATTAAAATATTAATAACATGATATTAATAACGGGGTGTAAAATGTTTTTTAAAAATTATCTATATCTTCTGTCTATTTTTTTAATTATTTCTAGCCCATCTTTTGGTATTAAGCTTTTATCTCATAAAGCTACTTATACACTTAATGTAGAGGATATAGAAGAAAACAGTTTTCTTGAAGGTGGGCAGGGGCAAACTTATTTTGAAATCATAGAAAATTGTGAAGGTTGGAATGTCAAAGAAGATTATGTCCTTATATATGAGTTACCTAATAAAAAAATGACTAATAGTTATTCAAGCTATTCAACATTTGAAAATTTTTCAGGTACAAAACATAGTTTTGAATTAAATGAAAAAAGTGAATTAAATGGAGACAATTCATATCAAGGTTTTGTTGAAAAAAATAATATTAATATTTCTGGTTCAGTAATTAACAATTCCATCAAAAAATTATCGTTCAAAAAAGATATTTTATTACCTATAGAACATTTAAAAAAACTTATTGAAGCTGCAAAAAATGAAAAAAAAATATTCACACAAAAAGTTTTTTTTGGGAATGAGGACAAAGAATATATAAAAATTGTTTCTGCATTTATAGGTACAAAAAGAAATTCTACATTCAAAGATTTTGACTATTTTAAAAATAAAATTGTTTGGCCAATGAAAATAGCTTTTTACAAGGAAAATTCTAAATCGGAAAACCCTGACTATGAAATTAGCTTAGAGTTAGATGAATTTGGCGTTGTTCATTCTTATGATGTAAATTATGGAAATTTTAAAATTAGGGCAGTTTTAAAAGATTTTAATATTATGAAAAAGAAGAGCTGTAATTGATACATTTTTACTTAATTTTAGCTTCTTTAAACAATACATGCTTGCGGACTTTAGGATCATATTTCATAAGTTCTAATTTTTCTGGCTTGGTCCGAGGATTTTTTTTGGTAACATAAAAAAAACCTGTGTCTGCAGTACTTAGTAGCTTTATTTGTAAAGTAGCTGGTTTAGCCATCAATAACTCCTATTTATAAATGAAATTTAGCTTTTTTTTTTATAAAGTCAAGGTGTTGAATTTTATTTTTAATTTGATTTCTTTTCTTTCTTTTGTTTTCCAATCTTATTACTTATCCATTTAACAGTAATGCTTCCGGTTAAAGGAACAACTTCTACAATTTTTACCCTTAATTGCATTCCGACATTAAATTTATTACCACTTCGTTCTCCAACTAATGTTTGTTTTATTTGGTCAAAATCATACCAGTCATTGGGAAGCTCTCTTATAGGAAGTAATGCGTCAGCAATGCCATTATCTATAGACACAAAAACACCAAATTTATGTATTGATATTATTGAGCAATCGACAATTTCATTTATTTTTCTTTGGTATAATAATGAGATATATCTATCAACAGTTTTTCTTTCGGCAACGATTGATTTCCTTTCGGTGTTTGAAATATGATCACATATTGATTTTAGGTCATTATTTTCATCTTTTTGAATTAACGTTTTATTAATTATTGAAATTATTTGTCTATGAACTAATAAATCAGCATACCTTCTTATAGGTGAGGTGAAATGAACATAGTTTTTAAGAGCTAAACCGAAATGTGATTTGTTTTTATTTTCGTATTTTGCTTGAGATTGACTTCGCAAGATTGACTGATTTACAGACTCATATTCAGGAGAACCTTTACTTTCATCTAAAATTTTATTCATCAATGAAGGATGAGGTACTTTACCAATTAAGATTTTTGATAAAGGCTGTCCCACCAAATCTATCAATGATTTATATTTTTCTGGGCTTGGAGGTTCGTGAGATCGGTAAATTGATTGATTTGTTGCCTTATTTATTTCTTCAGCAGCAGCTACGTTTGCCAATATCATTAATTCTTCAATGATTTTATTACTTGTTACTCCATAAGTATTTTTGATATCTTGAGGCCAACCATCCTCATCAAATAAAATTTTCTTTTCAGGTAATTCTAGATTTAAAGCACCTCTTTTTTCTCTAATATTTTCCAAAATTTTATAAACATCTTGAAGAGACTTAATTACTTTTAAAATATTTGGTTCAATACTTTGATCTATAAATTTATTATTGATAATATTTTCAACTTCATTATAGGTCAGGCGTTTTTTTGAATTAATTATAGATCTATAAAAAGAATGAGACTTTTTTAATCCATTCTTATCAAGAATAATTTCAACTGTTAAGCATGCTCGATCAAGATTGGGTTTAAGAGAGCATAGGTTGTTTGATAGCTCCTCAGGGAGCATTGGAATCACATAATTGGGGAGATATACTGAATTTCCTCTAAGTCTTGCTTCTTTGTCTATATAAGAGTTTTCTTTGACAAAATGTGACACGTCAGCAATAGATACTAGAACACGCCATCCTTTTTTTGGACTTAATTGTTCAGCATAAACAGCATCATCAAAATCTTTTGCATCTTCTCCGTCTATTGTAACAAAGGACATTTCTCTTAAGTCCGTTCGTGAATTTGTATCAATGATATCTAGTTTTTTAACTTCATCTTTTATATTAATATCAAAATTATTACTGAAGTCGTGTTCTTTTATAGCAAGATAAGAAAAAACTCTAGGATCTAAAGATGACCCAATAACTTCTAAAATTTCAGCATAAGTTTTTTGAACTCTAGTTTTAAATTTAAGCCTTTTGTTGGTTTTAATTTTTTTTATTTTTAATTTTTTTAAAGCTTGTCCAGAAGCAATCTGAGCTTTAACTACATCTCCTTTTTTAATTAAAAGGTCTTCAGGTATTATTGGTTCAATAACTTCTTTACTTTGAATTCCTCTTTCTAAAACTTGAAGAATAAACTTGTTTTTTGAACTCAATTTTACTTTCGCAAAAAAATATTTTCTATCAATTTCAATTTTTTTTATTATTTTGATTAATTTATATTTTTTATTTTTTGATTCTAATTCTACTAATAGATGATCGTTAACGTTAAAGCTTATGTTGTTTTTATTAAAAGGTATCTGTATTGTTTTTGATGGATGATTGCTTTCAGAAATTTTGCCAACTGCATAGCCATCATAATCCAATGTTATTACTTTTAAAGATAAAATTTCTTTGTTAGTTAATTCCAAGTTATTAATATATATTTATAATCATTATTAAAAAATTACCAAAATTTAACATTATTTTTTCTTAGTGAGTTTCTTTTTTGGTCTAGGAGGTTTTGCTGCTTTTGCAATTATTAATTCTATTGCTTGTTCAAGTTTAATCTCTTCGAGAGATACAGATTTTGGCAAAGTAGCCCTAATTTTATTATATTCAACATATGGTCCAAACCTTCCTGATTTTGCTAGTACTTTACCGTTACCGTCAGGATGGTCACCTAAAACTTTGCCTAGCTTGTCACTGTTTTCACCTATCAAAACCACAGCATGATTTAAACCAATATTTATTACAGTTTCATCGGCCGGTATACTTATAAAATTTATATCATATTTTAAATAAGGGCCATATCTTCCAATTCCTGCAGAGATATCTTTACCTGTTTCTGGATGTTTACCTATTAGTCTTGGTAAAGAAAGGAATGCAAGAGCTTTTTGAAGATCAATTCCCTGGGCGTCTACCAATTTTGGAATACTAGTTCTTTTGGGTTTTTTCTCTTCACCTAATTGAAGATAAATACCATAGGGACCTTTTTTGATTATGGCGTTTAAACCACTTTCAGGGTCAACACCTAATACACCGTCATTTTCTGGCATAAACGTGTTGTTGGCATCATTCTCCTCTTTACTTTGATTACTTGCAATTTGTTTAGTGAATTTACATTCAGGATAATTTGAACATCCAATAAAAGCGCCATATTTTCCAAGCTCTAAACCTAATTTTCCATTAGAGCAAGTAGGACATATTTTGTTTGGTTGGCCATCATTATTTAAATCTTCATTAGGAAAAAATAAATCTGATAGTTCGTTTTCAAGAGCCTCAAGAATTTTGTCTCTTTCTAAGTCCGACATTTTATTCAAATGTGGCTTAAATCCATCCCAAAACTCTTTCAACAATTTTTTGTAATTTAATTTTCCATCTGACACTTTATCTAACTTTTTTTCTAAATCAGCGGTAAAATCATATTCTATATATTGTCCAAAGAAATTATTTAAAAAGGCAGTGAGAATTCTTCCTCGTTCTTGAGGTAAATGTTTACCTTTTTCTTTTTCAACATAACTTCTATTTATAAGAACTTGTAAAATAGATGCGTACGTAGAAGGTCTTCCAATACCTAACTCTTCCATTTTTTTTATAAGGCTTGCATCTGTATATCTAGGAGGAGGTTGTGTGAAATGTTGTTCACCATCAGCCTTTTGTAGATCAACTTTATCATTTTCTAATAATTTTGGTAATATTTTATCATCTTCTCTATCCCTATAAATAAAAAAACCTGGGAAATATACTTGTGATCCATTTGCTCGAAAAACAATACTCATATCTTTATTTGAAATATCAGCTGAAGTTTCATCTAACTCAGCTGATTGCATTTGACTTGAAATAGTTCTTTTCCAAATCAATTCATAAAGTTTTAATTGCTCTGTATCTAAGTATTGCGACATATCCTCTGGATCACGTGAAATTGATGTTGGTCTAATTGCTTCATGAGCTTCTTGGGCATTAGCCGCTTTAGATTTATATACTCTTGGTATTTGAGGAATATAATCTTTACCATGACGGTTTATTATTTCTTCTCGTAATTCCTCAATAGCCTGAGAACTTAATTGGACACCATCTGTTCTCATATAAGTTATTAAACCAGTCGTTTCACTCCCAATATTTACACCTTCATATAATTTTTGGGCTATTCTCATTGTTCTTGACGCACCAAAACCTAATTTGTTTGAAGCTTCTTGCTGAAGTGTTGAAGTAGTGAATGGTGCTAAAGGATTCCGTTTAACTCGCTTACTAACAATTTTAGTTATATTAAATGAAGATTTTCTAACTTTATCTAAAGCATTATTAGCTTCGTCTTCATTTTTAATATCCATTTTGGCTAATTTTTTACCATCAAGTATAAACAGCCTTGCTAGGAAATTTTCATTATTATTGTTTAAAAAAATCGAAGATATCGACCAATATTCTTCAATATTAAATTTTTCAATCTCAATTTCTCTTTCACAGATAAGTTTCAATGCAACCGATTGAACTCGGCCTGCAGATTTTGAGCCTGGAAGCTTTCTCCATAATATTGGAGAAATTGAAAAGCCAATCAAATGATCTAAAGCTCTCCTTGCCAAATATGCTTCAACCAACTCTGAATTAATTTTTCTTGGTTTTTTCATTGCGTCTAAAACAGCATTTTTTGTTATTTCATTAAAAACAACTCGTTCAACTGGTTTATCCAAAATAGTTTTTTTTGAATCTAAAATTTCTTTTAAATGCCAACTAATAGCTTCTCCCTCTCTGTCAGGATCTGTAGCTAAAATCAATCTATCAGCAGATTTTAACTCCCCAATAATTTCTTTAACAACTTTTTCTTTATCTTTATGCATTTCCCATGACATTTTAAAATTATCGTCAGGAAGAACTGCTCCATCCTTAGATGGTAAATCTCGTATGTGGCCAACAGATGCAATTACCTTGTAGTCATTTCCAAGATATTTATTAATAGTCTGAGCTTTTGCTGGAGATTCAACTATTACTAACTTCATTTGTTTTTAGCCTAAAATATTAAAATTCTAAATTATATTATTTAAGTGCAGATAACACTACTTTTATAAAATAACAATAATTATGTTTTTATATCTTAGCTTCTGATCCATTTAGTAATCTCTTTATATTTTCTCTATGTTGTAAGTAACAAATTAATGAAATCAAAACAGATGCTATAAAAAATGATTTTTCAGAAGTGAAGAAAAACATTGAAATTGGAATAAATAAATATGAGACCAATGCCGACAAAGAGCTTATTCTAAATAATTTTGCAATTGACACCCATATCAAAAGTGCTATCACTCCAACATATATGTTAAGAAAAATTATAGTGCCAAAACCAGTTGCAACACCTTTACCACCTTTGAAATTTAACCATATAGGGAAACAATGTCCAATTACAGCAGATACAGCAACTAAAGATTGAAAAAGATTAATATTGTTAGTCAAATGAAATTCTATAAAACTTGGAGAAATACTTACAACATAGATAGCAAGCGCACCTTTGGTGCCGTCTAAAATTAGAGTCAAGAGTGCTGTTTTTTTATTACCAGTTCTTAATACATTTGTGGCACCAATATTTCCACTTCCAATTTTTCTTATATCACCCAAACCAGATAGTTTAGAAAGTAATAAACCAAATGGTATTGATCCCATAAAATATCCAAAAAGGAAAACACTTAAAAAAAGTAAATGACTATGATCAAAAATCATTTTATAATTCTATTTTTAAGCATTTGGTTTATATGTGCTAATTGACCATTTATGAATGTGCCCAGAATTTTTCCTTTTATTTTCCTTTGATCAAAGGGTGTAGGACTTGTTTTTAAATTATTTTGATTTATAACATCATGACAATTTTCATCAAAAATTATAAAATCAGCCAGTCCGTCTTTTTCTAAACTTGGTTTTTCCATTTTGAGTACATTTGCTGGATTAATAGTTAATAATGAAATTGCCTTGTTTAAGTCTATAATTTTTTTATGTACTAACTCTAGCGTCATCAAAAATAAAGTTTCTATTCCAGATGCTCCAACGGATGCAGCTGAAAAAGGTTGTGCTTTTGTATCTTTTGATCGAGCTCTATGATCGGAAGCAATGGCATCAATTGTTCCATCTTGAATGCCTTCAATTACTGCTAATCTGTCATCTTCTTTTCTTAGTGGAGGAGACAATTTAAATGCAGTGTTATAACTTAATAAAGAAGTTTCATTTAAAGCAAAATAAGGTGGAGCGGTATCACATGTTACTTTAAGACCTATTTTCTTCGCTTCTCTGATTACATTGATTGAATCGCGTGTTGATATATGAGCAACATGATAACTAGCCCCTGTTAATTTAGCTAATCTTATATCTCTTTCAACAATAATAACTTCTGCACATGAAGGTATACCAATTAACCCAAGACGAGTGGAAATTTCGCCTTCATTCATTTCACCGTTAATTAATGTAGTTGATGCTTTGTTTAAGCCAGATAAATCTTCATCTTCTGCATGTTGAATAATTGGACGATTAATCATCGCTGCATAACTCATTAAACGTCTCATAACTAAACTATTTTTTATACTTTTATTTCCATTTGTAAAACCAATGGCCCCCATTTCTGACATAAGACCTATTTCACTCATTTCTAAACCATGATCGTCTTTAGTGGCAGCACCATAGATATTTACTTTAGTAAGGTTAGGGGTTTCAGACTGTCTTTTAATATGATCTATTATTGACGGGTTATTTAATTTAGGAGTTTGATTTGGAAGGATTACCATCGAAGTAATACCATTTTCAGCAGCAATTTTTTGAATAGCTGTCAAATTTTCAGTTTTTCCAATATTAACTCGCATGTCTATTAGTCCAGGCGACATAGTCAAACCATTACAATCATAGATATTAATTTGTCCATCTTGATGTGAAACTTCAGTTTTAAAATCCTTACAAATTGAAAAAATTTTGTCATTACAAATGACAACATCTGAGATGTCATTGAAATATGTCTTAGGATTTAAAACTTTGATTGATTTTAAAACTGTAAAGGTCATTTTTAATTTTTCTTCATATTATTTTTTGTATGATTTAAAGCTTCAATTATAGACATTCTTACTGCAACGCCCATTTCAACTTGAGTCTTGATTAAACTTCTATTTGTATCATCAGCAAGTGCAGATGCAATTTCCACTCCTCGGTTCATAGGACCTGGGTGCATAATAACAGCATTCGGGTTGGCTAAAGCAAGCTTTGCTTCATCAAGGCCGAAAAACTTAAAATATTCTCTCTCAGAGGGATTTTCAGTTCCTGTCATTCTTTCATTTTGTAAGCGTAAAAGCATAACAACATCAGCATCTTTAATACCCATTTTCATGTTACTAAAACACTTCACACCTAAATTTTCTAAATTTGAGGGCATTAATGTGGAAGGAGCAACACATCTTACCTCTGCTCCCATCGTTGTTAGTAAATGTATATTTGACCTTGCCACTCTACTATTAGCTATATCTCCGCATATACTAATTTTTAATCCCTCTAAATAACCTACTCTTCTTTTTATGGTTAGGGCGTCTAACAGAGCTTGTGTAGGATGTTCGTGTCTACCATCACCAGCATTTATAATGCTACAATTTAAATAATCTGCAAATAATAGTGGGGCACCACTATGAGGATGTCTGACTATTAATAAATCTGGCCTCATAGCATTTAATGTGCTTGCAGTATCCAGCAAACTTTCTCCCTTTTTAATAGATGAATTTATAAGTGATATATTAATAACTTCAGCACCAAGTCTTCTTGCAGCAAGTTCAAATGATACTCTTGTACGAGTTGAGTTCTCAAAAAATACATTAAGTACCACGTAACCTTGAAGTACTTTTGTATTAGTATGTCTATCTAAATTTGCAAAATAATCAGCTCTTTCAATCAATTTCTGGATTTCAGACTTTTCCATTCCTTCAATGGCTAATAGATGATTTGATGATAATTTTATAGGAGAAGAAAAGAAGACTTTGTTCTTATTTTTTTTTAATTCATTCATTAAAAATATCTTACTACATCTTTTTTTGTAATCCGTCTAGTGCAGTTTGTAATATCCAACATGCAGCAAGTTGATCTGTTCTAACACTTCTTTTCTTCCTAGTCATATCTTCCATGATCATTGGTCTTTCAATTGCCATAGTAGACATTCTTTCGTCTTGAAAAAAAATTGGTAAATCCTTAACTCTCAAGATATTTTTTGTGAAATCACGAACAGAATCACATCTTGGCCCCAGACTTCCATCCATATTTAATGGCCAACCCATAATTAAACCTGCAATATCGTAATAATTAAATACTGACAATAGTTCATTTATGTCAGATGCAAGGTTTTTCCGCTTAATTGTTTTAATTGGTGAAGCAACAGTTAGATCAGTGTTACTAACGGCAATTCCTAGTGTTTTTGTTCCTGGATCAATGCCTATAAGCCTTTTTTCTGGCAAAATATTTAACAAAAATTCATCAAGCTTGAAGATAGGCATAATTGATGCTAACAGATTTCCTTATTAATTAAAAATTATCAGTGAAATGAAGGATCAAAAATGTCCAACAAAGAAACAATGGTTGATATTCCTACTGTAAACAAAATAGCTAGATTATCTCGTTTAAATATTCCAGAAGATAGTAAACAAAATCTTACTAATGATTTAAATAATATATTAGGTTTTGTAGCACAATTAGACGAAGTTAATACTTCAGACGTAAAACCTTTAGCTTCAGTAACAGGACATAAGTTACCTCTAAGAAGCGATAAAGTAACGGATGGAAATATTGAAGATTTAGTTTTGAAAAATGCTCCTGAAAGTTCTAGTGGATTTTTTGTTGTTCCAAAGGTTATTGAATAATGTCTGATTTACTCAAATTTGATTTATTAAGTGCGTCTATTGCTCTTAAGAATAAAGAATTTTCTTCATTAGAATTAACTAATGCTTACTTTGAAGCAATTGAACAGACATCAGCATTAGGAGCTTATTTAGAAATTGTAAAAGATCATTCTTTAAATATGGCAAAAGCATCTGACAAAAATTTTAAAAATGGAACTTTAAGGCCACTAGAGGGTCTCCCGATTGGTGTAAAAGATATGTTTTGTACCAAAGATATTAAAACTACTGCATCTTCAAAAATACTTGAAAACTTTTGTCCTACTTATGAAAGTACTGTTACTCAAAATCTTTGGGATGATGGAGCAGTTATGCTAGGTAAATTATCTTGCGATGAATTTGCAATGGGATCTAGTAACGAAACAGCTGCTAAAGGAAATGTTGTTAACCCATGGCTAAAAAATAGTAAAATGTCGCCAGGAGGATCATCAGGCGGATCAGCTTCAGCAGTAGCTGCAAGGTCAGCACTTGCTGCTACTGGTACAGATACAGGTGGATCAATCCGACAACCAGCGGCATTTTGTGGGATCACTGGTTTGAAACCAACTTATGGTCGATGCTCAAGATGGGGGATAGTTGCTTTTTCTTCTTCTTTAGATCAAGCAGGACCGCTGACGAGGACAGTAAGTGATGCTGCTCTTATGCTTAATTCTATGGCTGGTCACGACAAAAAAGATTCAACGTCCGCGAATTTAGAAATGCCTGATTTAATGAATTACTTAGATAAAGGAATAAGAGGAAAAAAAATAGGTATACCTAAAGAATATACTCAAGATGGTATTTCAGACGATATTGTTACGTTCTACGAAAAATCAATCAATTGGTTAAAAGAATCTGGTGCAGAGATTTTGCCAGTTTCTTTACCGCATACAAAGTATGCTTTACCTGTTTATTATATAATAGCTCCTGCTGAAGCCTCTAGTAATCTTGCTAGATATGATGGCGTAAGGTATGGAAAAAGAAATGAAGCTGCAAGTCTAGATGAGATGTACGAAGTTACACGCGGAAATGGTTTTGGTGAAGAAGTAAAAAGAAGAATAATGATTGGAACATATGTTCTATCCTCTGGATACTATGATGCATATTACCTTAAAGCTCAAAAAGTTAGGAGATTAATAAAAGAAGATTTCGATAATGTTTTTAAAGAGGTTGATTATATTTTAACTCCGTCAACACCAACAACTTCTTTTGAATTAGGTAAAAAACAAGACCCTTTAACTATGTACTTGAATGATATTTTTACCGTACCAGCGAGCTTGGCTGGTTTGCCAGGTATATCCTTACCGGTAGGTTTAGATAAATCAGGTTTACCTATTGGTATACAATTAATTGCAAACTCGTTTGATGAACCGGGTTTAATTAGTACAGCAAGAGTTTTAGAAAGAAGTGCTGAATTTAATTTTATAGCCGATGGAGCTGCAAAATGAATGAATTTTTTAATTTAAAGCCTGGTCAAATAAATGGGGAGACAGGTATTTGGGAAATGGTTATTGGTCTTGAAATTCATGCACAAATTTCAAGTAAATCCAAACTTTTTTCTGGGGCGTCTGCTTCTTTTGGAGCAGAAGCGAATTCTAATGTTTCGTTGGTTGATGCGGCAATGCCAGGAATGTTACCTGTTATTAATGAGTTTTGTGTTGAGCAGGCTGTAAAAACTGGATTAGCGCTTAATGCAAAAATTAATAATGTTTCGATTTTTGATAGAAAAAATTACTTTTATGCAGATCTACCACAAGGGTATCAGATAAGTCAGTTTACAAAACCAATTGTTGGAGAAGGTGAAATTATAATTGATTTAGATGACGGTTTGCAAACTACCATTGGGATAGAACGTTTGCATCTTGAACAAGATGCAGGAAAATCTCTACACGATCAGCATCCTAGTAAATCTTATATTGATTTAAATAGAACAGGTGTTGCATTAATGGAAATTGTATCTAAACCTGATATTAGATCACCTCAGGAAGCAGGTGCTTATGTTAAGAAAATCAGATCTATTTTGAGATATGTTGGGGCCTGTGATGGAAATATGGAAGAAGGCTCACTAAGAGCTGACTGTAACGTCTCAGTAAGAAAATCAGGTGAAAAGTTTGGAACAAGGTGTGAAATAAAAAATTTAAACTCTGTTAGATTTATAATTCAGGCAATTCAATCTGAAGCCGAAAGACAAGTAGAAATTCTAGAAGAAGGTGGTAAGATAAATCAAGAAACTAGGCTTTTTGACACTTCTACGGGTGAAACCAGATCTATGAGAAGTAAAGAGGATGCTCATGATTATAGATATTTTCCAGACCCAGACCTTTTGCCTCTTGAATTTAGTGATAGTTGGGTTCAAAAAATTAGAGAAAAACTCCCTGAACTTCCTGATTTGCTCAAAAAAAGATTAGTCACTGATTTTGGTATTACTCCTTATGACGCTTCCATTTTAGTTGAAGAAAAAGATTATGTAGATTTTTACGAAAAAGCTGCAAACGGTAAAGATGGAAAGTTAACTGCTAATTGGATGATTACAGAGCTATTTGGTGCTTTAAAAAAAGAAAATATATTATTATCCAACAGTCCTATTTCGCCAGAGAACCTTGGTCAATTGGTTGCTTTAATTTCTGATGGCACAATTTCTGGCAAAATAGCAAAAGATGTATTTGCAGAAATGATGATAAGTAAAAAATCTCCATCAGATATCGTTAAAGAAAAAGGTCTTGAGCAAGTTTCAGATGATACAGAAATTTTAAAATTAATAGATAAAGTTATTTCAGAGAATGAAGATAAGGTTAAAGATTATCTGGGTGGTAAGGATAAGCTTTTTGGTTTCTTTGTAGGTCAGGTTATGAAATTGTCACAAGGAAAAGCAAATCCGGGGATAGTCAACAAATTACTTAAGGAAAAACTTAAATAATTTATTTTTAATCTATATTTTTTGGTTTCCAATTTGCTAATATTATAGCTATCACTATTGAGACAAACCCTATAATTAACTTGAAAGTTATTTTTTCATTAAGTATTATTGATCCAAGTAAAATAGCTGATAAAGGATTAAATCCAAGAGATATAGCGGCTTGAGTTGGTGAAATTAATTGAAGTGCTTTTCCCCAGCAATACATCATTAGAACTCCCCCAGGTATAATTAACATCAATAAAGCTGCAACTTCAAATTCATTGATTTCTAAAAGATTTTTAATAGAGTTACCAAAAATTATAGATATGAAAAAATTAAATATTGTACCAATTAAAATAACATAGATCATTACAGGTATGTTCCCATATTTCTTTAAATATTTTCCTGAAAATACTGTAAAGCATGATGCTGATAAAACACCAATCATCATAATAAAGTCACCTTTTAATGTAGATGCAAAGTTCTCATCTACTTTTTCAGACATACAAAATGATACTCCTGCAATCGCAAGTAGGACAGCGATAGATTTGTTAATCGTAATTTTTTCAATACTAAAAAAATAAGCAATAATTATTGTACATAAAGGCATTGTTGCATAAAGTAATCCTGCTCTTGCAGCAGTTGTATGTTCTAGACCTAAAGCCATAAAATTTGGAAAAAGAGTAATCATAGCTAAACCAAGTAAACTCATAGGAATTAAATCTGTCTTGAAAAACCTCTTTTTCATATAGATTGACATGGATAGTAAAAATAGAATTAAACCAATTAAACCATAACGCAAAAAACTTAATGTGAATGGATCTATGCTATCAACAACATATCTTGTAAATACAAATGTGGTTCCTCCTAACATCGCAGATAAAGAAGCAAAAAATGACCCTAGCAGTAAAGTTTTGAGGATTATTTTGTCTTTATTCATTATAGATTTTCTAATAAGTTGTAGTAAGGACATAACTTTAAAATTAACCTAATACAACATTTAACAATTAAAGATAATAAGATTATGAAAAAAAATAAATTAGGAAGAACAGGATTAGATATTTCGCAGGTTATACTTGGAGGAGGATGGGTAGGTGGACTTTTTATTGACCAAAAATATGAAACTATGGAAAAAGCTATAGAATTTTCAATTGAGTCAGGGATCAACTGGATTGATACAGCAGAAAGTTATAGTGATGGCCAATCAGAAAAAAATATTGGTGATTTGTTAAGTTCCCTCTCAGGTGATAACAAGCTACAAGTCTCATCAAAAGCAAGACTAGATCCCACAAGTTCAGAAACATTTGAATCTCAACTTGATAGAAAATTAGATAACAGTCTTAAAAGATTAAAATTAGACAAACTAGAATTATATCAGTTACATAATAAAATAACACTTGAAGAAAGTGATGAAACTTTAACATCTGCTCAAATTTTAAAGACTAAAAGTGTCTCTGAAATTATGGAAAAAATCAAAGAGGACGGTAGGGTAGATAGTATTGGCTTTACTGCTTTGGGTGATACTGTTTCCATTAAAGATGTAGTCAATACAGGCTCTTTTGATACCGTCCAAATATACTATAATCTTTTAAATCCAACAGCTAATTTTGATGATAAAGGTTTGTGGAATGATCATGACTTTTCTGGCTTGATATCAGATTGTCAAAAACAAAATATGGGTATAATTGGTATAAGAATTTTTGCCGCTGGTCTACTTGCAACTGATATAAGACATGGGAGAGAAATTCCTGTTACACATGTTATTGATACAAGTGAACAAGAAAAACGAGTTAAAAAAATATTTGAACTTGTAGGTGAAGCTCATGGTAATAGGGCCCAATTTTCTCTAAGGTATGGATTATCTACTAATAATTTGCATTCTGTTGTATTAGGTTTAGCATCATTAGACCATCTTGAAAACTCAATTCAAGCAATTGAAATGGGGCAATTACCTAAAGATGTTTTAGAGGAAATTTTAAAACTACAAAAAACAAATTTTATTTGAGTAAGATTTAATTGAATTTAAGAAGATAGAGGTCTTAATGAAAATATTAATTTTAGGAGTAGGTGGAATCGGAGGGTTTTTTGGAGGTTACCTTCAACAAACTGGTGCAAATGTCACTTTTTTAGTAAGACCTAAAAGAAAAGATTTATTATTAAAAAATTGTTTAAAAGTAATTAGTCCGCTTGGAAACCTTAAACTTAAACCAAATCTAGTTATAGCAAATGAACTAAAGCCAATCTACGACATAATATTAATTTCTTGTAAAACATATGATTTAGATCAAGCTATACTTGATTTAAAACTTACCAAAGGCAAAGGTATTATTATACCTTTTTTAAACGGTATGACTCACTTAAAAAAATTAGATGAAGCGTTTCAAAGTGAAAACGTTATGGGTGGTGTTGCTCATATAAGTTCAACTATTAACAAAGATGGAACAATAGAACACTTTAGTGAATTTAAAAAACTTACTTTTGGAAACAGAATACCTAGCAAAAATTATCTTTTAAAACCATTTTTAGATATGTGTAAAAAAACTAAATTTGATGCTGTTATTAGTGAAGATATAACACTAGACTTATGGAAAAAATGGATTTTTATTGCTACTGTTGCGGGAGCAACAACTCTTTTCGGTTCAACTTTGGGAGAGATTAGTAATTATGAAGTTGGTAAAAAAACTTTAATGGATTTGTATAAAGAATGTAGATCAATTGCTGAATTTAATGGTTATACACTTGATGATAATGAATCAAATAATGTCTTGAAAAATATTACATTGAGAGATTCCCCCATTAAAGCGTCTATGCAAAGAGATGTTGAAAAAAATGCCTTTACAGAGCATGAGGAAATATTTGGGCATTTGATCTCTAAAGCGCAAAATTATAATTTTGATAGTCCTATATTGACTTCATGTTACTTAAAAATGAAACTATACAAAGAAAAATTAACTTAGTTTTATGTTCCAATTTTAAATGAAGATTTTAATCCTCTTAAACAAGCTATAACACTTAAACCAGTAATTTTGCCTGTTCCTGGGTTCTCAGGTGTTTGAACATTTTGAATAGACATTTCAAAAACAGCGCTGTCTGAATTAACTTGAACTTTATGGGTATTTCTCTTCAAATTAGGGTCCGCCCATATTTCAAGGTTTGTTTTATCTGCACCAATTCCAGCTAGACCTACCGCTGCAGCAACATTTACATTAGCTGGAAAAGATTTTGCACCATCGGTTGCAGACCCTTTGAATATTAATTTTGGTTCTAATAAATTATTTATTTGAATATTATTATTAATAACATATGGAGCATTAGTCAGAGCATTAGGCGGTTTACGTGTAATCATTGTGACAGAATTAATGTTAGATTCTGAAGCTGCTCTTAGGGCATCTAAGCCTAAAATTGCTCCTGTGGCTAAAATAATTTGAGAGTTGTTATTCTTCGCTAATTTCTCTAGGTCCAAATTATCAAGCATTCCTGAGCCACTTACTGTTATCAATTTTCTTTGTTTATTAATACATTTAGTAGCAATTTCTCTAAAAGCCTCTTTGGGAGCGCAGTCAATAATTATCTCACAATTATCAACAAGGTTATCTAAATCATAAATTTCTATATTTTTATCTAATTTATCAATTCTTTCTTGAGCGTTAGCTTTACTTCTTGATGTGATACCATATAAAGAAAAATCTTCTACCCCATTAATAAGTGCTTTACCAACTTCTGTTCCTATGGACCCAAATCCAACAATCCCGACATTCATGATTTTATCCTATTTTTTTCATCTTCCAATTGCATATCCTTGCATAAATCTTGGATTTGCTGCGCCTTTTAAAATTCCATTTTCCTTAGAGGCGGCTGTCATTCTCCCAAGGCTCCATTCAGTATCAACAGAAATTTTATGACCCTTTTTCTTAAGTTCATCAATAGTCTTTGAAGGAAACCTTCCTTCAACGGCTAAGTGACCTATATCGGTTTCTCTTGGATAAAAGGAATTTGGAAAGTGAGCTGTACTAAAACCTGGGGCATCAATAGCCTCCTGAAGGTTCAATCCAAAGTGAACGTGTCTCAAAAATAAATGAAGTGACCACTGATCTTGCTGATCGCCACCTGGTGTTCCAAAAACCATATATGGAACACCATCTTTTAATGCTAAGCTCGGAGACAAAGTCGTTCTGGGTCTCCTCTTAGGTCCTATGCAGGCAGGTGATTTATCATCTAACCAAAACATTTGACCTCTATTAGACAAACAAAAACCTAGTTCTGGTATAATAGGAGAACTTTGTAACCATCCACCACTAGGTGTTCCTGCGATCATGTTGCCCCATTTGTCTATTATGTCAAAATGAGTGGTATCTCCTTTGGTATCCCCAAGGCTGTTTGGATTTGGTTCATCAAAACGAGCTACTGTTGGTTCGCCTATGTCAAATTTAGAAAAAGATTCTGGAGTTGTACCCTTTGGTCTTACCGACACTTCTCCTCCAAAGCCAGGAATAGTTCCAGGCCTAACTTCCATTGATGCTTTTTCAGAGATTAAACTTCTACGATGAATATTATACTGTTCACTCAGTAATGTATCCATCGGTATTTCATTAAAGTTAGTATCCCCATAAAAAGCTTCTCTATCTGCAAAAGCTAATTTGGTTGCCTCAACAACTAAGTGAACAAACTCTGGTGATTTTTCATCTAGAGCATCCAAATCAAATTTTTTTAATAATGCTAATTGTTGAAGGAAAGTTGGTCCTTGTCCCCACGGACCAGTCTTACAAACGGTATAGTTTTTGTAATCATAGGATAATGGTTTTTCAATTGTTGCAGACCAATTGGCTATGTCATTGGCAGTAAGTAAGCCTTTATGTTTACTTTCTGTTGTATCCATTACATGATTATTTTTACAATAGTTTTCAATTTCTTCTGCAACGAAACCTTTGCTCCATATTTCTCTAGCTTGATTTATCTGTTCTTTTTCATCTCTTGACTTTCCTTCTGCTTCTTTAATGATTTTTAAATAAGTTTCGGCCATTTTTTTATTAGTAAAAAAATCATCCTCTTGAGGCAACCTTCCTCCTGGAAGATATATTTCTGCAGAGCTTGTCCATTCATTTCTAAATAATTCTTCAACAGACTTTATAGTATTAATTATATTTGGGACTAAGTGATAACCTTTCGTTGCAATGTCAATAGATGGTTCCAAGACATCTCTTAATGACATGGTTCCAAAATTTAATAATAATAACATCCAAGCATCAAAAGCACCTGGGACAACAGCTGGTAACAAACCACTACCTGGGACTATATTTAATCCAAGATCATTGAAACTCTCTAACGTTGCTTGCTCTGGAGCTACTCCTTGACCACATATAACAATTGGATCTTTATTATTCGGAGCTAAGATCAATGGTACCTCACCACCAGGACCATTTAGATGAGGTTCGACAACTTGAAGAGTGAATCCTGTAGCAACTGCCGCATCAAATGCATTACCTCCTTTTTCTAATATTGACATTCCAACTGCTGAAGCAACCCAATGAGTAGATGTTACAATGCCAAAATTTCCAACAATCTCAGGTCTTGTAGTAAAGTTTTTCATTTAAAGCCCATTAAAAATATAAAAAAATTGACTCTGCGCTTGTATCTAAGCAATTATGATTTCGATAATTAATCAATAATAAATAAACTAATTTGTGGAGATAACAATGCCAATTAAAAATTTATTTAAAGCAAGTTTAGCTGGCGCTGCTTTGTTTGCTTTATCTGTAACAGGTGCTTCAGCCGCGCCTGATATCCCTTGTGGAACAGCAAAACTCATTGTTCCTTGGGGAGCTGGTGGTGGAACAGACATCATCTTTCGTCAAATAGTCGATAAAGTGAATAAGAATGGAGCAAAACCCCAACTACAAGTCGTTAACGTAGGTGGTCAAGGTGGAAACAAAGGTGCAAAGCAAGCGGCTAAGGCAAAACCTGACGGTTGCACTTTATTTGCAATTCACCAAAGTGCTATTACTAGTTACTTTACTGGAAGAATTGACATAACATGGGATGCTTTCGAGCCAGTATCTATGGTGACATCTACCCCTTCAATTATTGGGGCAAATATTAATACTCCATTTAATAATCTAACTGACTTAGTGGCTGCTGCGAAGAAAAATCCAGGAACTATTACTGCTGGAGGAACATTTGGGTCAACAAGTCAATTTGTGTTTTTATTATTAGAAGATGCTGCTGGAGTAAAATTTAAGCATGTTTCCTATGACGGAACCAAACAAAGAATGACTGCTCTTTTAGCGGATAATATTAAACTAGGTGAAATCAATTTAGCGGCTGCTATAAAATTTATTAAAGCTGGAAAGTTAAAAGCACTTGGTGTTACAAATCCTGCTAGATTAGATCAAATTCCTGACATGGAAACAGCCAAAGAACAGGGTGTAGACGTTATTTATGCAGTTGAAAGAGGCGTTGTTGCTCCTAAAGGAACCTCAAAAGCGATAATTGATCACTATGCGGCAATGTTAAAGGGTGCTGCTGCAGACGAAGATTTTAAAGCTGCTATGCATAAAAAAGGTATTTTAATAACTTATAAGGGTGCTAGTGATTATAAAGATCATTTTCAAGCAACTTATGATAAATGGTTACCAATTGCAAAAAAAGTTGGTGTCTACAAAAGATAAAAATTTTAGTTCAGAGAGACTTTTCTCTCTGAACTATTTATCGGATATAAAATGACAAACAACAAATCAGACATAATCATTGCAATTTTTTTGCTGTGCTTCTCAGGCGTTATGATAAATGATGCATCTAATATCAGAGACCTTGGTTTTGAGGGAATGAAAGCAGACGCATGGCCAAGAGTTGTTTTGTGGCTTTTGGTGGTAATGTCTTCAGTAATGCTTGGAAAATCCTATCTTAAATTTAAAACAGTGAGCGACAAAGATAATGAAAATTTTAGCATTAATCTGGCAAAGTTTAAAAATGCTTTAATCTGCTTTGGTATGTTCATGCTTTTCCTATCTACTTTGGATTATTTAGGAATGCTTATTGGTGGGATTTTATTTGTTTTTGGCCTATTGACTTTGTTAGGTGGATTTTCTCATAAATTGATCGTTAAGCATCTTTTAGTTTCAATACTAAGTATTGGATTTATGTGGATGGTTTTTACTTTTGGTTTGCGAGTTATATTGCCCGAAGGAGAAATTCTACGTGTTTGGTAAGTACCTCTAATGTTTGATGTTATTTTACAAGCTGGTGCGTCAGTATTACTTGATCCTGTAACTTTAGGGTTAATGGGTATAGGAACCTTGGCAGGACTTTTGGCAGGAGCTATTCCAGGATTTACAATTGCAATGGGGGTAATTTTAACTCTTCCTTTTACCTTTGGTATGAGTCCAATTCAAGGACTTGCTACCATGATGGGTGTTTTTGTTGGAGGATTCTCAGGTGGTTTGATGTCTTGCATGTTAACCGGAATTCCTGGAACACCTTCCTCTGTTGCGACCACGTTTGACGGTTTCCCAATGGTTAGATCAGGAAAACCGGGTTTGGCATTAGGTTTAGGACTTTGGTCATCATTTTTTGGCGGCATGATAAGTGCCGTAATATTAGTAGCTTTAGCTCCTCAATTAGCATTTTTAGGATTAGAGTTTGGTCCATGGGATTATTTTTCTTTAATAGTATTCGCACTTACTATAACTGTGAGCTTATCTGGCGATAATATGATAAAGGGCTTGATTGCTGGTTTATTAGGTTTGTTTGCTGCATGTGTAGGTGAGGACGAAATTAATGGTGTAGCTCGATTTGCATTTGGATCTGATCATATCAGGCAAGGTTTTGCTTTTCTTCCAGTTTTAATAGGTCTTTTTGCTTTTTCTCAATTGTTAAGTGATGTTGAGGATAGTGCAAAAGCTAAAGCACCGCTTATGAAAAATTCAGCTGAAGCTATACGAGTAGAACATAGAAAAGCAATTGCAACAGTTTTAATGAACTGGATAAACTTGATTAGGTCTAGTTTTATAGGGATTTTTACTGGGATTCTTCCTGCAGCGGGTGGCTCAATATCTAATATACTAGCATACGATCAAGCAAAGAAGGCCTCTAATAATAGAAATGAATTTGGAAAAGGAGCTGTAAACGGAATAATTGCGCCTGAAGCTGCAAACAACGCTACAGCAGGTGGAGCTCTTATTATGATGATGGCTCTTGGAATTCCAGGTGATATTGTTACCGCTATAATGATTGGCGCGTTGATGATTCACAATATTATTCCGGGTCCATCATTTATACAAGATGAACCACTTTTAGCTTATGGTGTTTTTATAGCGTTTTTTGCTGCTCATTTTTTTATGGTTGGTTTGCAAGCATTTGCCTTGAGATTATTTTTGTTAGTAACTAGAATTCCAATGTATATACTTGCTTCTGTTATTCTAGCCTATTGTGCAATTGGGGTTTTCGCTCTTCATAATATAACGTTTGATATTTGGGTCATGTTTGGTTTTGGTGTTATTGGTTATTTTATGAGAAAACTAGGTTTTCCACTGGCACCAATGATTTTAGGTGTTGTTTTAGGAAAGTTGGCTGAATTGAATATAGCAAGAGCAATTGGAATAAGTGATGATTACTCCTTATTTGTAACTAGACCTTGGTCATTATTTTTCTTAATAATGGCAATAGTTTCAGTATTATTTCCATTTTACCAAAATGCTAAAAAAGATACTTTATTTACAAAAATGTATGTTCCAATAAGCATGATTTTACTTGCCTTACCATTATTTTTGATGGGAAGCCCTGTCAGAATGGTTGTGGGAGGTATATTACTTTCAGCGGGATGCTATTTCATTTATAAAAGATCTTCTATACTTAAGACTATCTAATAAAATTATTTACATAATCAGCGCCTAATCCTACAGCAATAAAATGTTTTCTAGCGGCATCAACTCTATCAAAAACGTCAGTTGAATTAATAGTTTTTCCATTCTCATCACAATAAAGTAAGGCTCCAGAATTATGAAATAATGTTATCATTTCTTCACAATCTTCATCTACTACGAGAGTATGAATTTCACCTGGTGGTTCAAATAAATATGATCCTTCAGTAGCAACCCAATCATGTTCGAGGTATCGCCAAGACCCTTTGATGACAAATCCATGAACTGGGGCTGGATGCCTATGTCGAGATAAAAAACCTCCTCCAATTACTTTAGTCAAATGAACCCAGTATCCTTGACTTATATTAAAGCATAGAGGTCTAGACCATCTACCCGGAGCTAAAGGAACCCATAATCTTTCATCATCTTTCGAAAAGCTATCTTGAATAAATATATCAGGTATCGCACCCTGAGGTTTTGGTCCATTGTAGGGTGAAGGCGTATTAAGTTTTTTTATATCAT